>CAYXQZ010000152.1:2144-7308 GCA_964466415.1 uncultured Paludibacter sp. | reverse complement strand
CAAGGCTACAAAACAGCCGAGCGTGTTCGTCAGGTAATGGCCGAAATGTACAAACCCACGCCTGCCGGACTTTGTGGCAACGACGATTGCGGACAAATGTCGGCCTGGTACGTAATGTCAGCCTTAGGCATTTACCCTATGAATCCAGTGAATGGCGAATATGTGTTTGGTAGTCCTATAGTGGATAAAGCAGTAATACATCTTGAAAATGGAAAGAAGTTTACGATTATTGCAAAAAATAATTCGAAGAAAAATATTTACATACAAAATGCAACTTTGAATGGTAATTTGCTCAAAAACAATCTTATAACATACAAGAACTTGTTGGATGGTGGCAAATTAGTTTTTAAAATGAGTGATAAAAAATAAATCTATGAGAAAAGACCTAAAATTTTTAATTGTACTGGCATTTCAGATGTTCGCTATCGGACAACTTACTGCACAAACAATAAAAGGAACAGTTACAGACTCCAAAGGCGAAGCCATTATTGGTGCAACTGTATTGGAAAAAGGAACTACAAACGGGACAATCACTAATTTCGATGGTGAGTTTACGCTTGTGCTGAAAAATGCGAATTCTGCTATTGAGATTTCGTACATTGGTTATTTGAAACAGGAACTAAAACCGGCTGGAAAAACTCAGTTGAAGGTTGTTTTACAGGAAGATACCAAAAATTTGGATGAAGTGGTGGTTGTAGGTTATGGCGTTCAGAAACGCACGTCGATTACCGGTTCGGTGGCAAGTATTAGTGGCGATAAACTTGAAAAACTTCCTACCGATAATATTAGTAATATGCTTGGTGGACGTGTTGCAGGTGTTGTTACACGCCAACAAAGTGGAGTTCCCGGCGAGAACGGAGCACTAATTAGTGTGCGTGGAAGTACAAATGTGTTGGTTTTGGTTGATGGTGTTGAACGTGATTTCAGCAATCTTGACCCAACTGAAATTGAGACATTTACCGTGCTTAAAGATGCTGCTTCAACTGCTGTATATGGTGTGCGTGGTGGAAATGGAGTTATTCTGGTAACTACCAAACGTGGCAAAAGTGCTGATAAAGTTTCAGTTTCGTACGATGGAGTATTCACAGCTTCGACCAATACAAATTTACCCAAATTTTTGAATGGACCTGAGTATGCTTTTTACCACAATAAAGCAAAAGACCTCGACGGACAACCACGAGAATTCGACGAACAACGCATTGGTTATATTACAAATGGGAATGACCCTATGGGCATTTGGGGTAATACCGATTGGTTTAAATTGATTTTTAAACCTTATGCTCCAGGTGTTAATCACAAATTAAGTGTAACAGGAGGTAATGATAAATACAAGTTTTTTGTTGGTGGTAGTTATCTGAAACAAGATGGTATAATTGATAATGTTAGTTACGACCGTTTTAATCTGCGTTCGAATTTGGATATAAAATTTACTGATAAATTGACTTTTAAAATTGATGTGTCAGGCCGACTTGAAAATAAAGACTATCCGGGAGTAACACCCGGTGCTGCCGACCCAAGCGCATCAACTGCTAATGGCGGAGCAACAATGGGTTATAAAAACATTGTCTATTATACCATTGCTGCAGCTCCTGTGGTTCGTCCGCAAATGCCGGATGGAACTTATATTGGTTATCAAAATCCTCTTATCGCACGCGACAAATCAGGCTTTAGAGATAGTCAGAGCAAGAAAGTAGAAACTGGCATGAGTTTGGTTTACGATGCTTCGACACTATTAAAGGGTTTGAAGTTTACTACTAATTTCAGTTATGATTTTGTAAATAGTTTTGCTAAAACATTTATTTTGCCTTGCGAACAAATCACACCGCAATATGGTACAGGGCTTTGGGATCCTAAAAAAAATGAATATACAAAACAGGAAAAAACACCAGGAATGTCGCCTCACCGCATCGAAGGTACAAACGAACTCACAGATGCAGCTTCTTATTTTTCGCGCTATAACTTTCAGGCAATTGCAAGTTATGCAAATAAATATGGCAAACACGACCTGAGTGCGGATCTTGTTTGGGAGCAATCAGGAGCTTACGGAAATGATTTTTATGGAACGACACTAAATTTACCATTAACAGATTTGCCAGAAATATATTTCGGAGCTATGTATCCGACAAAACCAACTTCCGGCAAAAGCTCTCAATCAGGTAAAGCAGGGATGGTAACGCGTTTAAACTATGGCTATGCCGACAAATATATGCTGCAATTTACGAGTCGTACCGATTGGTCATCGTCCTTTTTAGGCAATAAAAAGTTTGGCTTTTTCCCGGGCGTATCCTTAGGATGGCGAATTTCCGAAGAAAGTTTTGTTAAAGACCAGTTGTCATTTATCAACAACCTTAAGTTACGTTTATCGTGGGGTAAGTTAGGAAATGATGTGGTTGCGGCAGCAAGTTATTTAGAAAACTATGCACTAACATCAACAGCATCAGTTATTTTTGGCGATAATGGATATCAGAGCATTAGCCCCGTAAATGTACCCAATAAAGACCTGAAATGGGAGAGCAATACTACTTACAATGCTGGTTTCGAATCGGTTTTTTGGAATGGATTATTGTCGGTTGAGTTCGATGGATTTTACAAAATTCGTGAAGATATACTTGGACCAGCTCCTTCCATTTATCCTCCTTCTATTGGTGGAAATTTTCCTAGTCAGGTTAATTATGGAACAATTGACGTTCGTGGTTTCGAAGTGGTTTTAGGTCATAAGAAAAAATTGACTAAAGATTTAAACTATACAATCAACGGAACATTTACGTATGCCGATAGTCGTTATGTGAAATGGAATCAAAGTCCGAACACTCCCAAAAATTTATTGGTTTTGGGTAATTCCCCGGGAGCTGTTTATGGTTACATGTCCGATGGTTTGTATCAGAATGAAAACGACATCCGTTATTTACCAAAAATGTCCGACGAAGTTCGTTTAGGAGATATTAAATATAAGGATTTTAATGGTGATGGTAAAATTGATAACTCCGACCGTGTTTTGATAGCCAACAGCACGATACCCAAAATCAATTACGGAATAAACTTAGATGTTGATTATAAAAACTTCGATTTAACGCTGTTTTTCCAAGGTGCTGCTATCAGCGATGTAATGCTTTCAGGAACTTATTCGGCTTTGGGTTATTCAGATGGTACATTTTTTACCCAAGCATTTAAATGGGGTTCCAATCCTCCTAAGTATTTAGTAGAAGGCAGCTGGACTCCTGAGAATACAGATGCTGAGTATCCGCGATTAACAACACAAACAAGCAGTAATAATGCTTCAATAAGTGATTTTTGGAAAAGGGATGCATCTTATATTCGTTTGAAAAATGCTCAAATAGGATATTCATTCCCAAAAGTATTGGTTAAAAAATTGAAGTTAGAAGCAGCTAAAGTATATCTTTCGGGAACGAACTTATTGACATTTTCGAAACTGAAATATATCGACCCTGAAGCACCCAGTGTGAATAATGGTTATTACCCACAACAACGTGTAATTTCAGTTGGTTTAAATGTTAAACTTTAAAATAATTATGAAAATGATTAGTAAAATAAAAATTTTAGGTCTGGCATTGACTTCAATCATACTTTCGTCGTGCTTGGATGTGGTGGATATTACGCCCCGTATGACTTATGTGAATTCTGTATCATTTAAGGATGAAAACAGCGTTCGATTATACCTCAATTCGTTTTATCCTACATTACGTTCATTCAGTCAGTTTGGTTCAAAAGCGTTGGGAAATAATTCCACTATGAGCGATGGCTTAACCGATATTTTGAAATATGGTGGAATTGTGGCCGGAACCGGCGATGCTAATATCATTATGACCGTAGATGGTTACGTGTCAACTTTGGCAAACCCATTCGATACTTGGTCCTATGGCTATGATGTGATGTTTGATATCAATCGCTTTTTAAACTCACTCAACGACAACAAGGCGAAATTTGGAGTACAAGCCGAAAGTTTCGAAGCTGAAGCCCGTTTTTTCAGAGCTTATATTAGTTTTATGATTATGCGTTCGCATGCAAGCGAAGTGGATAATTTGGGCTTGGTTCTTCGTCCTGATATTGCATCAATGGATGTTTCAGTTAAGAGTAAAGCACGGGCATCAGTGAGTGATTCGTGGGATTTTATCGAAAACGATTTGAAGTATTGTACTACAGGCGACCGTTTGCCTAAAACGGCTCTTGCCGGAAAAGTTACGTATTATGCTGCTCAAGCTCTTATGGCTCGAGCCATGTTATATGCTAAACGTTACGACAAAGCCATTGCGGCTGCACGTACTATCGAAGGTAAATTTAGTTACGTCGACGATTATGCAAGTGTTTTTAAAAATGTGAACAATTCGGAAGTAATTATGGGTGTTTACTGGAAATATCCCGAAATGACACATAGTTTTGATATGAACTACGCTCCGGCAGGCGATATACTCGGACAAGGTTTGCTGGCAAAAGCTGCTCCAACGCAAGAGTTTGTAGATATGTACGATATGGCCGATGGTACTCCATTTACATTGTCCAATCCAAGTCATGCTACCATTCGTTTTGCAACCGACGATAACGCTGCACAACGTGACCCACGTCTTAAAGCAACGGTTTTATTCAATCAATCATCATGGAAAAACAGAAAGATTAATGCTTATTACGACGAGGCGACTGGAAATTATGAACTGGATATGAAAAACTTCCCTTACAGCAAAGTTAACTCGCCGGGCAATACGGTTACAGGCTACTATATGCGTAAATTTATCGACGAATCGAACAATGATTTTGTAGCAAAAGGCAGTGATCAGGATTGGGCTGAGTTTCGTTATGCTGAAACCATGCTTATTTTAGCCGAGTGTTTGGCTCAAACGCCTTCGGGTATGGCTGAATCGCGACAAATTGTACATGATTTACGTATTAAAAGGTTTAAAAATGCGGCAATTCCAGCACCAACTTATACGAGTACTTCCGAAGCTGTTGATTATATACTGAAAGAACGCGCTATTGAGTTAGCATTCGAAGGGCACCGTTTTTGGGACTTACGTCGTACAGGAAAAGCTTTACAAGTGCTAAACGCAAAAAGATACAATGGCGTAAAATGGACAAAAAAAACAGATGGTACTTTTGTAGCTGAATTAGTTTCGTGCGACACAGGTGTGCGTAGATATTATGCCAAATGGAA
>CAYXQZ010000152.1:0-2044 GCA_964466415.1 uncultured Paludibacter sp. | reverse complement strand
CATCGTGCCAACAAACTGAATTTCCGGAATTTAATTCGAACAATGAAATGAGTTCGATTGAATGCGTAGTGGTAAAAGAAGCTAAAATGAATGCTGCAGGAAGTAAACCTGAAGATACTATTGAAAAATTTCAGGGCACAATTGCAACCAATGGAATTATATCGTTTTCATCGTTGAGTGGTTTAACCGATGAGCAAAAAACCAAAGCTACCTTCAAAGCAGTTGTACCTGTTACTGCCACTATAGTCGAAAAAGATGGTGCAGGCAATGTAATTGGTAGTGGAATTGGCGGTCAGCGAACAATTTCAAAAAAAACCTATTACTTTTATGTGGTGGCAGCCAATGGTGCCGAACGAAAATACGTAATTGCCTTTAATTAATTATACAAACTTTTTAAAATTATACCCCAATGAAAACAAAACTTTTTTTAATGCTTTTCGTTTTTGCCGGATTGCTAACTGGCTTTACATCGTGTAAACCTGATGAGGTTGAAAATCCGAATAATATTTTGGCTGAGAATATGATTACTGCCAAAGGTGTGGCTGATATTCAGGTTGTTTTGGATAATAAAGCCAAAACTATCGACATCTCAATTCCTTTCGAAGCCAAAGATTCTATCTCGAAACTTACCTTGTTGTTCAACGATTTACCTGCCGGAGCTATGGTTTCACCACTCAGCGAAGTAAAGGATTTTTCGAACAATCAGCGACACAATTACACTGTAACTTTTCAGGATGGAGCAGTGAAAATATATAGTGTAGGTGTTACATTTGCCGGACTACAACCAAAACTCACAAAACTGACACTGAATGGCGTACAGGTAAAACTCGAAAGTGGTGTGTGGATTGCTCAGTTATTGGCTTCGGAAGATTTGAAAGTTGTGAAACTTGCTTATCAAACAAACGAACCTACTGTAACCGTAAAAATTAAAAATACCGATAACGACGATTATGTGGCTTTGGACACTACAGCCGTAAATAATAAATACAATTTCGAAGACAAATTAAACGGTCGCAAATTTAAATTGGAGTATAATGGTGTTAGCAATATCATCACTGTAAAAGTAGTTACTTCGGGTTATACAAAAATCACGAAAGTTTGGCAGACATTTGCAAATATTGGAACACCTAATTTCTATGGAGTAGCAGCTTTAGCCGGTACAAGTCCTGCCACTGTTGTTCCTGCTTCACCTTCGACCGATGCTTGGGATCGTGGTATTGCTATGGACGATAATTACATTTACATTGCTCGCGGAAATAAACATATTCAGGCTGAACCGGGTATTTATCCAGGTTATGGTATTATTGCTGTGAAAATTAGTGATAAATCAGCCACATTAATGAAACGCGATGGTATGTACACTGTTGATGAAGCAAATAGAGGCGCTCATGGTACAACTGATGTGAACGTAATTGGGGGTAAAATTGTGGCTTGTAATCTTGCTAATGCTGCAAATAACGTGTTGAAAGTATTTGTTTGGAATAATGTAGATGCTGCTCCATCTTTATTGTTTTCGTACAATGTTGGAGCTACACCAAGTCCACGTTTGGGCGATAAATTTACGTTTGAAGGTGATTTGACAAACGGAAAACTCCGTTTCTTCGATTATAATGCCAACAATCGTTATTACGAATTTACAATTACGGCTGGAGTGGTTAATACAACTCCGACTATTGTAACTGTCCCTGGCATACTTGAACCAAGTACAGGAACTACTGCTGGTGCCATTTACAAATACAGTGCAACCGAATACATGTTCTCTGGCACAGGTAAACAAGCAGTTGTGTTTAATCCTGCAACAATGACAACAACCTACAAAACTCCGGGTGCAGTATTCCCATCCAGTCAGGTTGGTGATGCATTCTTTAGTTTCAACGATAAAAATTATTTGGCTTACTTGTATGCTACTGATAGTTTCAAACGTTGGGTTGTGACCATTCGTCCGATGGATTATCCTACATTAGCCGAAAGTTTAGAAAAGATTTCGACAAAAGCTACTTATATCAATGTTTCCGGACCAGAGTATTTAGATATTTCAAATGTT
>CAYXQZ010000151.1:2020-7363 GCA_964466415.1 uncultured Paludibacter sp. | reverse complement strand
GGCATGTACAATCAGGTGGCAGGCGTAAATCCGAATTTGCAGTATTTTGGCTTTGGCACTACCAACCCAACCAGTTTGGGTGGAATTTACGAGTCGCGCAGCGAAAACCTCTTGCTGACATGGGAAACGGCTACCAAACGCAACATAGGTGCTGATATTCGGTTCTTTAAAAACAATTTGCTGGATGTAACGCTCGATTTTTTCAACGAAGACCGCACCGATATTTTGATGCAAGCACGCTCGCTGCTTAACACCACCGGTATTTCGTCGCCACAATACAATATTGGCGAGGTAAATAACTGGGGTTACGAAATTGAAGTGGCACACCGCAATAAAATTGGTGATATTGGTTACGCTCTGAAAACAAATTATAGTTTTGCCCGAAATGTAATTAAAAACTACGACGACCCAGCCGGAACACCGGATTATCAGAAATACGAAGGTTACCGCATTAATCAATTCAGAGGCTACGAAGTGCTGGGCTTTTTCACTTCGCAGGATGATATCAACAATTCGCCTAATCAGGCTACATTGGGTGGCCCAATAATTCTCGGCGACCTAAAATACCGCGATGTAAATGGTGACGACCAAATTGATGAACGTGACAAAACGCCTATCGGATTCTCGCGATTGCCAGAGGTTTTTTACTCTGTTTCGCCCGAAATTTCGTGGAAAGGCATAACGCTGAGTGCCATGTTGCAGGGAGCTGCTAACTCGTCGGTATTTTTTACTTCGAATGCAGGTTTTGAGTTTGGTGGAGCTGCCGGAGGCGGACAAGTGACATCCATTCATCAGAATTACTGGACACCCGAAAATACGAATGCCGCTTATCCATCGCTTCACCTGAATGCACAACACAGCAATAAAAACCTGAACAGTTTCCATTTGAAAAAAGGCGATTACTTACGCTTGCGCAATATTCAAATCACATACACATTGCCTGCAAAACTTTGTAAACAGCTGAATGTGAGCGATGCATCTATTTCGTTAAGTGGAAATAATGTGTTTACATGGTCGTATATCGATGGTTTCGACCCCGAAACGGTGGAAGCAAGTGGCGAGGTATATCCGCAACAGCGAATTTTTAACATGGGTATTAATATCAATTTGTAAGATAAAAATGAAAGCATATAAATTAATAAACCGGATATTTCTATTGGCAATTCTTTTATTGTCAGTATCCTGTACCGAGATATTCGAAGAATCGGATTTGAATCAGGCGCCAGAGCAGGAACTTGATTTCGAAAAAGTATTCAGCGATTATCAGCAATATCGTCAATATTTAGACTATACCTACCTCTACATGCCCGGACATTTAGGCCGAATGTGGAATAGTATGGTGTGCGAATTGTCCGACGAAGCCGAAGGACTTGGTGTAAATATTTGTTCGCCCGTATTTAACAATGGTGCCTGGACGGGAGCTACATTGCCATACGGCACGCCACAAGCCAATGCCAACAGGGAACTGTCCGAAATGTGGACAAATCTGTATAAAGGCATTCGTCAGGCAAATATGGCTATGGAAAATATCGACAAAGTAAAAAACTTTCCGACGCCCGAAATTTACAATCGCTCGCTTGGCGAATCGCATTTTCTGCGTGCATTTTTTTATTTTGAATTAATAAAACGTTGGGGTGGAGTACCCATTTTCGATAAATCTGTTCAATTGGGAAAAGATGAGTTGGATATTCCACGCAGCTCGTACGACGACTGTGTGAAATTCATTGTGGAGGATTGCGACTTTGCGGCAGCAAAATTAGATGCAGTAAATGCCGAAGCCGAAACAGGCAGAGCCACCAAAGGAGCTGCATTGGCACTGAAATCGAGGGTTTTGTTGTATGCGGCCCGCCCGCTGAATAACCCGACCAACGATATAAAAAAATGGGAAGCAGCCGCTTCGGCAGCTTGGGATGTGATTAAAATGAATCAATATACGCTCGATGCAGATTATGTGAACCTATTTTTCCGTCCGAATTTAGGAACTGAAATCATCATGAATCGTCCGCGTCCTAAAATGAATTTTGAGCAGGGACATATTGATAATTCTAATTTCTGGGTGCGTTTTATTGTCCCACAGGGTTATATGGGTTGGATGGGAACAGCTGTAACGCAAAGTTTCGTAAATCTTTACGAAGCATCCAACGGTTATCCGATTTCAAATTCATTGTCAGGTTACGACCCTCAAAATCCATACACCAACCGCGACCCACGATTGAAAATGACCGTTTTGTACAACGACCGTTTTTGGTACAGTCGCAAAACAGAGTTTTATGTGGGCGGACAGGATTATGGCTCATCCTTGGTTAATCCCATGGGTTATTCCATAGCCAAATTTTGGCCCGAAGCGCATCAGCGTTACAAAAGTACAAGTGCGTATCTGAACTACATATTTTTCCGATATGCCGAAGTGCTGCTCAATTATGCCGAAGCTTCTAACGAAGCTTACGGACCCGAAGGTTTATATCCCAGCGCAAGTATGACTGCCCGCGCTGCTACCACCGAAATTCGTCAGCGCGTAGGTCAAGTGCCTATCCCCACTGATATTTCGGGCGACAAAGATGCTATGCGTGAGCGCATTCTGAACGAAAGAGCGATTGAATTGTCATTCGAAGAACAACGTTGGTACGATGTGTTAAGTCTGAAACGCGGTACGCAGCTTTTTGGAAGTGCAAACCCGATTCAGGGCATGAAAATTACCAAAAATACAAATGCTACATTTTTGTACGAGCCTTTTGTGCACGAAACGCGTATATTTTTGGAACACATGCATCGTTATCCAATACCAAACAGCGAAATTTACAAAAGTAAAATGCTGGAACAAAACAAAGGTTGGGAATAGCTAACACAGAAAATTTGAATCATTAAAAAATAACATCATAATGAGATATACAATTCACATAAAAAGCTTACTGTCAGCATTATTGCTGATATTCGCTCTGCTTTTTTCAACATCAATTTATGCTAAAAAGCTGGTAGGTTCCACTCCTACTGCGAAAGATAGCCTGACAAAATCATCGCCATACAAACCAGAAGCTGGAATTGATGCCCAAACCATTGATAAAAATTCGGTAACTCAGGTGGAACAAGCGCTCAACGGCACAGTTGCGGGACTCTATTCGCTGCGCAATGGCGGACAAAAATTCGGCGTTTCGAATTATAATTTTTATGTGCGCGGCAAAGCTACTACCGGCGATAACACGCCCCTGATTTTGGTGGATGGCATTGATGGCAACATTAACCTACTCAATCCTAAAGAGATAGAAAACATCACTGTTCTAAAAGACCCTACCGAATTGGCTATGTACGGTTTGCGTGGTGCCAATGGTGTGATTTTGGTAACTACCAAAAGAGGGAGCAGTACCAAAAACTTTATGGATATCGATGCTCAATATGGTGTACAATCGCCGGAATTTGTTTCGAAAAAACTCAGTGCTTTCGAGTATGCTACGCTTCACAACGAAGCCAACGTGAACGATGGTGCAAATCCTATTTACACACCTGATAATTATAAGAATAGCACCGATATTTACAAATATCCATCTACACAATTACCGAGCGATTTTCTGAAAGATTATGCTTCCTACAAGCAATTCAATTTTACAGCAGGTGGTGGTAATTCGGTGGCACAGTATTATGCGTTGGTTGGTTATATGCGTCAGGATGGAATTTTCGATTTGCCAGCCGGACAGGATAAGCTGAAACAAACCTACAACGAGCGTTACAACTTCCGAACAAATTTAGATGTCAATCTGGGGAAAGGTTTTGCTCTCAACACCAATATAAGTGCGGTTTTCGACGACCGTCGTTCGCCTTGGGTTGGTAGTTCGTACAATGTAAATGCCTCGAACACATACATTTTCAATTCGCTTTTTACAACTCCGGCCAATGCCTATCCCTTGCTCAATCCGGATGGTTCGCTGGGTGGAACTTCGGAGTATCGCGAAAATCCCATTGGCTTGCTTCGCTCAGGGCTGCGCGTTGAAAATACCCGCCAGTTGACCGCCAATGTAAATCTGACTAAGGATTTAAGTTCGTTGCTGAAAGGCCTTAGTGTGCGTTTACAATATGGTTTTGAGAATTACAATGCCTATTACAAAGCCAACTATACGGTATTTGGTGTATCGCAATTGCAGGACGACGGAACATACAATCCGCACGGCGCAAACGACACGAAAGTAAGCACTACAGGTGGTCAGATGTCCGATTATTATAGCGATATGACTTTTAATGCATCTGCCGATTACGACAGAACTTTTGGTAAAAGCAATATTAAAGCATCGGTAATTTTTAACGAATACTCGTCGTACGCAAGTGGCGATGTGCCGCCTTACAAATGGCTGGGAACTTCGTCGCGCATAGTGTATAGCTTCGACAACCGCTATTTTGCACAATTCAGCGGTTCGTATCAGGGTTCAAACAGCTATGCAAGTGGCAAACGTTTTGGCTTTTTTCCGGCAGGTTCGCTGGGTTGGGTGGTGAGCAACGAGGATTTTTTTAGCAAAAATAATACACTCAACTATCTGAAAACTAATTTGTCGTTTGGACTTACTGGGAACGACAGAACAGGCGGAACACGTTTTATGCACCGTCAGGCATATTACAACACCGGAGGTTACGGATTTGGTAATCCAAACGGAACTTCACAGGGTTCGTACGAAGGCACGTTGGGTAATCCGGATGCCACTTGGGAAGAATCGGCACAGGTAAACGCAGGTTTCGACATGAAGCTTTTAAACCGTAAAATAAGTGCAAGTGCCGATTATTTCTACGAAAATCGTCAATCCATTCTGGTTAGTCAGTCCAACATTACGCCCGCTATAGTTGGTATCGCATTGGCACAATACAATGCAGGTGTTGTAAATAATGCCGGATTTGAAGCAAGTGTAAAATACAACGATACTTTCGGGGCGTTGCGTGTGCATCTTGGTGCGAATATGATGTATGCCAAAAATACCATTGTGGATTTAAAAGAAATTGCTTACCCCGACAACGAAACCTATCGTTACCGGAAAGGAAATTCGGTGAATGCGCTGTTTGGATACGAGGCCGATGGCATTTACAACGACCAGCAAGCGATTGATGACCACCATGTTATTTCATCATTCGGCACTTTGAAACCAGGTGATATTAAATACATTGACCAAAACAAGGATGGCATTATTAACGACGCCGATAAAAAAGTGATTGGCGATTTGTTTCCGAATTTTATTTACGGCATTAACGGAGGTTTCGAAATCAAAGGTTTTGATTTCTTCTTTCAGACCGAAGGTTCAGAGATGTTCGATGTGCATATCCGCCCCGATCAATTGTCGGTTTATGCGTATACCAATCGTTGGACAAGTG
>CAYXQZ010000151.1:0-1920 GCA_964466415.1 uncultured Paludibacter sp. | reverse complement strand
AGCGCCGGACTGTCACAATATCCTTCTATGAAAACAGTGATGTTGGGATTAACCGTTAAGTTGTAACTATTTAAAAAGTAAAAAAATCATGAGATTAATCAATAAAATACTTGTTTTTGTGATGTTGGGTTCGTTACTTTCGTGCGACAGTATGTTGGAACCTCAGCTCGATGGCACATTAAGCGAAGATGGTATCTGGAAAAACAATGTGCGGGCGTTTGGATTTTTGAATAATGCCTACAACAATTTACCAAACGGCTACAACCGCATTTCGGGAGCCATGCTGGCCGCTGCTTCCGACGAAGCTGTTTGTCCCGATCCGCTAAGTGCAATCCACGGCTTTAATAATGGCAGTTGGGGACCATTTAATGTAATTGATAATGTGTGGGATAAAAACTTCGAAGGCATTCGCAAAGCAAATACATTTATACAAAAAATTGACGATGTACCTTTGCTCCGTTCGTCGAATGAGTTGGGAACCGACGAAACCATTCTTCGCACCCGCGAACGCATGAAAGGCGAAGCCCGCTTTCTGAGAGCTTATTTTTATTTTGAATTGCTCAAAAGATACGGTGGAGTTCCGCTTACCGACAAGCCGCTAACTGCCGATGAAGCCGCTGTACTGCCAAGAGCAACCGCCGATTCGTGTTTCAAATTTATCATAGCCGATTGCGATTCGGCCGATGCTCGCCTGCCCCGAAAATATGGCGTAGAGCCTGTTTTGGTTGGTTACAACGAAGCCAAGGAAATTGGTCGAGCAACTTCGGGCGCTGCCAAAGCTTTGAAAGCAAGAGTACTTTTATACTGGGCAAGTCCACTTTTTAATCCGTCGAACGATGTGGAGCGTTGGAAAAAAGCTTCGGCAGCAGCTAAAGAAGTATTAGACCTAACAATTGCCAAAACTGGCACAGGCGATAAAGTATACGGACTGAATCGCTTTACGTCTACCGTAAATATGACCGATTTATTTACCACCAATTCGGTGTTGCCACAATACCATTCCGAAATTGTTTTTTGTTCGCAATATTCAAGTAATTCAACCATCGAAGAGCAAAATGCACCCATTTCTTTCGGAGCAAAAGGAATGACCAATCCTACGCAGAATCTGGTGGAAGCATTCCCTATGAGCAATGGAAAGTCGATTACCGACCCCACTTCGGGCTACAACCCGAACAAACCGTTTGATGGTCGCGACCCGCGTTTGGCAATGACTGTACTTGCCAACGGAGTTTCGTTTGGCATAAACGACAAAACGGGTGTGCTCGAAACATTCGAAGGTGGCAAAGATGCAACCGGAGCTTATCCTACAGCTACGCAAACAGGGTATTACCTGAAGAAATTCCTTTTGCCTTATGCTGTTTGGGATGGTCGTTCGGTGAATGTTACCCGCACCTGGATACTCATTCGTTTTGCCGAAATGTATCTGAATTATGCCGAAGCCCGCAACGAAGCTTATGGGCCGGATGCCGAAGTGTATGCAGCAATGAAAGCTTTGCGTGTACGTGCTGGTTTCCGTCCGTCGGATATTACGGCAGGATTGACCAAAGAACAAATGCGGGACGTAATTCAGAACGAACGACGAATAGAATTGGCTTTCGAAGAACATCGCTTTTTTGATTTACGCCGCTGGAAATTATTCGACGACCCATCTAAAAGAGATAATTTACTCAAAATAAGAACTGCGAAAATTACCAAACAGCCGGATGGAACTTTTGTGTACGACACACAGCAAATTGTTCAGGAGCGTCAGTTCAGTGCTAAAATGTATTTGTACCCCATTGCCGAATCAGAATTATTAAAAAGCAAGGCATTGACTCAGAACCCTGAATGGTAAAAAATTGTAATACGAACAATACTATACACTAATTTGGACAAATAAGGACAGCATTCCATTTTATGTCGTTGTATATTTGCAGCGTT
>CAYXQZ010000150.1:0-7444 GCA_964466415.1 uncultured Paludibacter sp. | reverse complement strand
ATGGAAAAAACATTATATACAATAACAGTTTTCTCAGAAAATACGGTTGGTTTGCTTGGTCAAATTACCATTATTTTTACTCGTAGAGCGTTGAATATCGAAACTTTATCAGTTTCGCCATCGGCTATCAAAGGAATTCACAAATTTACTATTACCTTATTCACTACACAGGATGTAGTTGAAAAGGTGGTTAAGCAAATCGATAAACGAATTGACATTCTTAAATCGTATTACAATACCGACGATGATTTGGTTCATCAGGAAATTGCACTTTATAAAATTGCTACTGATAATCTATTGCAACAAGGTTCAATTGAAGAACTTATTCGCAAATATCATATTCGAGTATTAGAAATGAATGCCGATTTCGTAGTTTTGCAAAAGGCTGGACATTATGCCGAAACACAGCAAATGTTTGAGGAATTGAGTGAAACAGTAGGCGTACTTCAGTTTATACGTTCTGGACGTGTAGCAATTACAAAATCGAAAGTGGAACGCTTAAGCGATATGCTCGAAGGAATAAAAAAATATCAAAATTAGAACAGTTTTTTTTAATTTTTCTATCCAAACAAGTTGTTAATTTACAATGATATAAGTATCTTTGCACCGCAAATAGAAAATATTATTGTTTTTGAGCAAATAATAATTGGTGAATAAAATATCATTTTGCAATTATCAGAACTAGGTGTAAATTTTAAAATAATAATTAATAATTTAAAAAAAAGTCCTTTTGAATCTTGAATTTTGGATTTAAAGGCAACAAAAACAATGGCTAATTACTTTAATTCGCTTCCACATCGCCTGAGAGTTCAGGAATTGGGAAAATGTGATTTCATGCAAAGCAGCGAATTCGCTGATGGTGTTAACAAACTAAAAGGTAAAAAAATTGTTATCGTAGGATGTGGTGCTCAAGGTCTTGCACAAGGTCAGAATATGCGCGATAGCGGTTTGGATATTGCTTACGCATTGCGTAAAGTTGAAATTGATGAAAATCATATTTCGTTTCAAAACGTAAACGAAAACAAATTCGAAGTTGGAACTTTCGAAGAAATAATACCTAAAGGTGACTTGGTATTGAATCTTACTCCTGATAAATACCACACTTCTGTTGTAAATCAGGTAATGCCTCTAATGAAAAAAGGTGCTTGTTTATCTTATTCACACGGTTTTAACATCGTTGAAGAAGGAATTCAAATTCGTAAGGATTTAACAGTTATTATGGTTGCTCCAAAATCGCCTGCATCGGAAGTACGTGCCGAATTCCTCCGTGGTTTTGGTGTGCCAACACTTATTGCTGTTCACTTGGATAATGACCCAAATGGTGATGGACTCGAAATTGCAAAAGCTTATTGCGTTGGAACAGGTGGTCACAAAGCAGGTGTGTTGCTTTCGTCATTTGTAGCCGAAGTAAAATCGGACTTAATGGGCGAGCAAACTATTCTTTGCGGATTATTGCAAACAGGTTCAATTCTTTCGTTCAACAAAATGGTTGAAAAAGGAATTGATGCTGGTTATGCTTCAAAATTAGTTCAATACGGTTGGGAAGTAATTACCGAAGCTTTGAAAATTGGTGGTATTACGCACATGATGGATCGTTTGTCGAACCCTGCCAAAGTGGAAGCATTTAAACTTGCTGAAGAGTTAAAACAAATCATGACTCCATTGTTCAACAAACACATGGATGATATTTTGTCTGGCGAATTTTCTCGCACTATGATGGAAGATTGGGCTGCTGGCGATAAAAACTTATTGGCTTGGCGTGCTGCTACCGGCGAAACTGCATTCGAAAAAACTCCTGCAGGTGATGTAGAAATAAGCGAACAAGAATACTTCGACAATGCTACTTTGATGGTTGCTTTTGTAAAATCGGGAGTTGAGTTAGCTTACGAAACAATGGTAAATGCTGGAATTAAACCAGACTCAGCATATTATGAGTCATTGCACGAAACTCCATTGATTGCCAATACAATTGCACGTAAAAAACTATTCGAAATGAATCGCGTAATTTCCGATACTGCTGAGTACGGTTGTTATTTGTTTGATCATGCATGTAAACCACTTTTAGCTGACTTCATGTCAAAAGTTGATACCAATATTATTGGTAAAAACTTCAATGCAGGTAAAAACGGTGGTGTTGATAATTTTGAATTAGTAAAAATTAATGCTGAATTACGCAATCACTCTATCGAAATAGTCGGTGCTGAACTACGTGAAGCAATGACAGCTATGAAGAAAATTGTATAGGACGCTCACATTAAAATAAAAAAACGCAAAGCTGTAAATATTACAATGCTTTGCGTTTTTTTTTGTGCTGTTTGTACAACAACCACATTAATTATAATTAGGTAATACCGAATACTTTTTTGAATAGCGGAGATGTTGATCTATATAATTCTCAGTGTAACTTACTTTTACGTCGGTTATTTTACCCGCTTTATCTTTTTCAAGTGTATACACAGGGTTTACAAACCCACGATAAGGAGCAAGATGTAATTTTTCATATCTTCCAAGAATCTCAGCATGTAACACAGGATTTACTTTTACGGCATAACTTTCGACCAATTCTTTGCCTTTTTCAAAATTACCAGTCGATTTTATTTCTTGTATTTGCGCTAATAACTGGCCAAAGAGTGCACGAACTTTTACATAATCATTCACCACAACATAGGTTTCGCCATTTCGTTGCTTCATTTCAATAACCTTATCGACAGCACCTTTTTCAAACACCCATGAAGCTATTAACTGACGGTTACGCATGTGAGCTTCTTCGATATTTTTACCTGGTTTAATGCGTGTTAGTTGCGTCATAAGTCCGTTCATCAGAAACTGATAGTATTCCGATTTATATGCCTCGTCGCTTGGCAATAATCCAAGTTTAATCATAATAGGGTCGCCCATATAATACAATCCAAATAGGTCGGCACGTGCTTCTTCAAGCGTTGAACCATAGGCTTTTAATGCATCGGGGTCGACACCTGGAAGCAATTTACCCGAACCATGACCCAAGCATTCGTGTAAGTCTGTGTGCAAATTATTGGTGAGCGAAGCGTATTTCTTGGCGCGTTCTATTTCAATATTGCTCCACATAAATTCTTCGGCAAAACCATTGCCAAGCGATGCTTTGTCGTAAGCTTCGGTTATGTTTTCGATGGTAACTGATTTGGAACCATAATCCCGACGAATCCAATTGGAGTTTGGTAAATTTACGCCTATAGGTGTAGCCGGATAGCAATCGCCACCAAGCATAGCAGCCGTAATTACTTTTGCTGATACACCTTTCACAGTTTCTTTTCTAAATCGAGGGTCGATAGGCGAATTATCTTCGAACCATTGGGCATTGTTACTAATAATCTGCGTGCGTTTGGTGGCTTCAATGTTTTTGAAATTTATAAGCGATTCCCAACTGGCTTTCATGCCTAACGGGTCGCCATAACTCTCGGTAAAACCATTGATAAAGTCAATTTGAGAATCAATATCTTGCACCCATTTTATGGCGTATTGGTCAAAAGTTTTTAAATCGCCAGTTGTGTAAAATGCTATTAATGTTTCAATTATTTCGCGCTGTTTATTGCTTTCGGCAACTGCAGCTGCTTTGGATAACCATTTTACAATACGCTCAATGGCAGCGCTATACATGCCACCAATGCGATACGTTTTTTCGGTAATTACGCCATTTTCTTTTACCAATTTGCTATTAAGTCCGTACGAAATGGGTGTATTGTCGGTAGGATTTTTCATTTTAGCATAAAAGTTTTCAACCTCAGCTTGCGTAACGCCTTCGTAATAATTATTAGCCGATGTTTGTATTAAATCTACTCCTGCTTCCTGATTGGTTCGTTTAGGATAAAGAGTTGCATCGAAAATAATTGGGCTAATGCGTGCAATAAATTTATTGATGGTTTCGCCTGGCAGTAGAGAAGCAATGCATTGCGTCTCTACGGATCGCACAGCATCTGCAAAGAATTTTTTGGAGAATTTGGGAGTGAATTTATCTTCGGAATAATGGTGATGAATACCATTTCCCATCCA
This sequence comes from uncultured Paludibacter sp., assembly GCA_964466415.1. GTDB lineage: Bacteria > Bacteroidota > Bacteroidia > Bacteroidales > Paludibacteraceae > Paludibacter. The sequence continues at coordinate 3,415 of CAYXQZ010000150.1, read as the reverse complement.
TATTTGTTTTAAATAGGTTGTGAGATTTTTAAAATCGCTCGTATTTCTATCGCCTTTATAATTGATATAAATAGCTTCGAGTGTACGTCGAATGGTTAAGTTGTTTTTGTGATTTTGGTCAAAAAGAATATCACGACCTTCGATGGAGGCTTGTGAAAGGTAATAAATCATTTCTTTTTGTTTTAAACTCAGTTTTTCGAAGTCCGATACTTGGTAACGAAGAATTTCGACATCGGCAAATTTATCAACGGAATATACAAATGGTTTTTCGGTGGCGGTAGCATCTTGATTATTGCTAAAAGCGAATACAGCTGCGGTCATAATTGTTGCAAATTTTTTATACATAATATTGTACGATTGTTTAATTTTTAGGACGACAAAGGTAAAAAAAATAATTATCTTTGCACACATGCTTCATAATTTTATATCATCGCAAATTAAAGCCGAATTACCATTTGAACCTACCGACCAGCAAACTGATTTGCTCGAGAAGTTGGGCGAATTTTTAATGTCGACCGATTCGCAAAAAGTATTCTTGTTGCGTGGTTATGCAGGTACGGGTAAAACATCGGTTGTAAGTGCTTTAGTACGTGCTTTGAATGGTTTAAAGCAAAAAACTATGTTACTGGCACCCACAGGCAGAGCTGCCAAAGTTATTTCGGGCTATTCGGGCTTTCCTGCATTTACCATTCACAAGCGCATTTATAGGCAAAAAGCCATGGGCGATTATCGTTTTCAGTTGGCTGACAACTTATTCAATCACACTCTTTTTATAGTGGATGAAGCTTCCATGATTTCGAATATTGGTGGCGATACCGAGTTTGGCTCAGGAAGGTTGCTCGACGATTTAATTGAATTTGTTTATGGTGGCGATGGATGTAGTTTATTGCTGCTAGGTGATACCGCTCAGTTGCCTCCCGTAATGCAACCTCACAGCCCGGCACTCGAAAAGGATAAATTAGCTGGTTATGGATTGAAAGTACATGAATTTACCCTCACCCATGTGGTTCGTCAGGCACTCGAGAGTGGTATTTTGCATAATGCCACACGTTTACGCGAAATGCTTCATGAGGATAAAACCTCAGAATTTCCGGTATTCGAAACGGATGGATTTTCGGATATTAAACACCTGAATGGTATGGATTTAATCGACGAAATACAGCGTGCATACAATGGAGTAGGAGTGGAGGATACTATAGTGGTTACACGTTCAAACAAGCGAGCCAATATGTATAACAATGGCATTCGTAATCGGGTTTTGATGAAAGAGGATGAACTTACGAATGGCGATTTATTGATGGTAACCAAGAATAATTATTTTTGGAATAAACCTTATAAGGAAATTGATTTTATTGCTAATGGCGATGTGCTTGAAGTGGTACGAGTACGTAAACATCGCGAAATGTATGGTTTTCGGTTTGCCGACTTAAGTTTGCGGTCGCTCGATTATAATTGGGAAATTGATGCACGTATTTGGCTCGATTTATTGCAATGCGAATCGCCTGCCCAAGCTAACGAAATGCATCAGAAACTATTCGAAGCAGTAGCTCAGGATTATCCTGAGATTACCAATCGACGTCATTTGATAAAAATTATATACGAAAATGAGTTTTTCAATGCCCTACAAGTGAAGTTTGCGTATGCCGTAACATGCCACAAAGCGCAAGGTGGACAATGGAAAAAAGTGTTTGTTGACCCAGGTCAAGTGGCCGACGAACGTTTAAATAGCGATTTTTACCGTTGGATGTATACTGCCGTTACGCGAGCCAGTGAGTCGGTATTTTTGGTAAATTTCCCAGTAAAATAATATGATGAAATATCCTCAAAATGCAGTTTCTATCCATTTTTTATATTGCGTGTTATTGTAAAAATAAGTACCTTTGTGCTTCCAAATTCTTTCTTGTTTTATATTACTTGAATAAAAAATAATTGATAATAATATGCTTACAAACAACGATTTACAACAAATTGACTCAAAGGGAATTAGCCAAGCACAAATTAATGAACAGCTTCGTAGTTTCGAAACTGGTTTTCCTTTTCTGAAAATAATTAGTGCTGCATCGCCTCAAAATGGAATAGTAGTTTTCGAAAACAATACGATTGATTCCTTGCTGAACGTGTGGGATGATTATTTAAAAAGCAATGCATCAATTTTGAAATTTGTTCCCGCTTCGGGTGCAGCAAGTCGTATGTTCAAGGATTTGTTTGAGTATTTGGATGCAGATTATACTTTTCCGACCAAAGCTGCTGAAAAAAAGTTTTTTGATGATTGTAAGCATTTTGCTTTTTACACTGAATTGAATAATTGTTGTTTGAAAAACAATGCAAAAAGTATCGACCAACTTGTTGCTGATGGCGAAAGTAAAGCTGTTGTAGCCAATTTATTGCAGCAAAATGGACTTAATTACGGTTCACTTCCCAAAGGATTATTGCTTTTCCATTCATACGCCGATGGGCAACGCACTTCGCTTCAGGAGCATTTAGTTGAAGGTGCTATGTATGCCTCAAGCGCTTCAAACGAAGTTAATATTCATTTTACAGTATCTACCGAACATCGTGCATTGTTCGAAAAACATGTAGCCGAATCGGTATCAGCATTCGAAAAATCACTTGGTAAAAAGTTCAATATTAGTTTTTCGGAACAAAAACCTTCGACCGATACCCTTGCTGCTGACGAATTTAACCAACCATTTCGCGAAAACGAGAAACTGCTTTTCCGTCCGGGTGGACACGGTGCACTTATTGCTAACCTCAACGATTTGGATGCTGATGTAATTTTTATTAAAAATATTGATAATGTAGTTCCCGATTCACTTAAAGATAAGACTATTACATTTAAAAAAGTGATTGCAGGTTTACTGGTACAATTACAACAAAAAACATTTGAATACCTGCATTTGCTCGATAAAAATGAGATAGAAAGTGCTTTGTTGACTGAAATAGCTCAGTTCTGCAAAAACGAACTGAATAATTTGAATCCGAATTTTGAAACATTATCCGTTGACGAACAAAAAGCATATTTGAAGTTAAAACTGAACCGTCCTATTCGTGTTTGTGGAATGGTTAAAAATACTGGTGAGCCTGGAGGTGGTCCATTTTTAACTGTAAATCAGGATAATACAATTTCAACTCAAATACTCGAAAGTTCGCAAATTGATTTGTCAAATCCTGCCGAAAAAGATAAAATGATGCAGTCAACCCACTTCAATCCGGTGGATTTGGTTTGTGCTGTGAAGAATTACAAAGGCGAAAAATTTGATTTGATTCAATATGTTGACAAACAAACAGGCTTTATTTCACTTAAATCGAAAAATGGTAAAGAGTTGAAAGCTTTGGAATTACCTGGTTTATGGAATGGTGCTATGAGCGATTGGAATACTGTTTTTGTAGAAGTGCCTATCGAAACGTTCAACCC
>CAYXQZ010000149.1:0-7445 GCA_964466415.1 uncultured Paludibacter sp. | reverse complement strand
CTGCGGATGAATTTCGCAGCACCAACGGGCAAATTTTGTATTTGCTCGATCAAGCACTCAAGAAAAGTGGTCGGAAAAAATAGCAAAAAAAAGAAGGCAGAATCTCGATTATAGGATTCTGCCTTCCATCATAAACTAACAATTTTCTAACGTTTTAGTTGAAAATTATTTTTTGTGTCGATATGTTGTTATCATATTGTATTTTAATGAAATACAATCCTGCTTTTAATCCCGAAAATTGAAGTGTAGTGTTATTATTTTCTTGATTTTTTTCAGCTAATACCTGACCACTTACTGTGTAAATAGTTACTTTTGATGTAGGCTCCACGTTTTTGATAATCAGATTTGTAGCTTGCTGATACATACGATACTTGTTTTGCTCCAGCTTATTTTCGTTGATGCCCGAAACTACTCCCGAAACTTTATACAATTCGTACTTTGTGTAGTAGTTACCCCAGAAATAGGCTTCATTTTTGAATACGGTAAAACCTATCGCATTTGAGCCCGGCACATTGTTGTAAGTCAATTTTTTAGTGCCTGCTGACGTCCCATCCGTTATCCATACCTGATAATAATTATTGGTATTATCAACGGCTGTAAAAATCAAATTATTCCCAAGTGCGGTTCTACCCAAATGGTTGTATCTTGAATCGGCATAAAATGTTGAATGAACTCCATTCAACGATCCAGGATTAATATCCTTGATCAGCTCAACCGTTTGAGATCCCGCATTTAGTTTACGTAGTTCATAGCCTGTAGTAGCGTCACGGGCAACAAAGAAAAGTGAATTACCAACAGTTACAAACGACGAAGGATTACTCGAAGTTGTACCGCTATAAATATCCTGTACAAGTACAGTTCCGTTAGTTGTTCCATCGGTTACATAAAGCTCTGCACCAGAGAGATAATTGGTAGCTGTAAAATAAAGTTTATCATCGAATACATAAAATTCCTTAGGGCTGGCATCTCTATATTCCTGATTAATATCTTTCAGAAGTACTGTTCCGGCGGCTGTTCCATCGCTCACCCACAACTCAATACCTTTGTTGGCATCTTTATCGGCTGCGGCAAAATAGAGTTTCCCTTTAAATGCGATAAGCTGACCAGTAACATAGCCTTTGTTGCCCGGATAAATATCTTTAACAAGCATAGTACCTGCCTCTGTGCCATCGCTTACCCACAGCTCCTCGCCATAAACATCGTTTTTTGCAGTAAAGTATAATTTATTGTCGAGCACTTCGAAGTTTTTCGGAAAACTTGCAAAATTCGTCGTAGCATAAATGTCTTTCAGCATTTTAGTACCTGCGGGAGTTCCATCCGTAACCCACAGTTCGGCTTCCTCAGCATCGGTTTCGGCACTAAAATAATATTTGCCATTCATTTCTTTACCATGAAAAATGGAATTGCTTACACTAACACTCGCCGGATAATTGTATGATAAATCGCAAAGAGCAACGGTTCCGGCATCGGTGCCTTCGGAAATAAACAATTTAGTTCTTGTGGAAGTGGCACCAAATACATCGGCAACAAAAAGAACTTTGCCAAGAGCATGTTTAAACCATTTAGGATTACTATGTCGGTAGCTGTCGCTTATGTTTTTCATCATACGAGTACCTGTAGTTGATCCATCACTTATCCAGGGTTCGAGTCCTTCGGTAGTGTTGTTGTTGTTCGAACCAAAAAACAACAAATCGGGTGTTGCACACATGATTACCGACTCGCTTATGTCTGTTCCTACTGCAAAAGTTTTTACACTTTTGATAGTTACCTGAGCCGAAACAATTGTGATTGGAAGTAATGTAATAAGTAGAATTCTTTTTATCATAAAGCCAAATTATTAATTTGAATACTAAATTTAATTGTGTAAGCATTACAATTAATTCAATAGCAAAGATAAAAGCAACTTCGAAATTTGGAAATACGAAAAAATACGTATTTTTAGTATCAAATAATCTTATTGTTCTTGGCCTTCTGTATGGCTTCTAATTTATTGTGAACTTGCAGTTTGAAGTAGATATTTTCGACATGTTTGCGCACTGTTCCGGTGGAAACAAACAGATTGGCTGCAATTTGATCGTACTTTATACCGGTGGCCAATTGTTCGAGCACATTAATTTCACGCTCGGTGAGTTTTAAGTCTAAATTTTCCGGCTCTATTTCAAAATCAATTGGTTGGCGGAACATTTTCAGTGTTTTCAGGGCAATAGAAGGCGTCATAGAGGCACCACCATTCATGGTGTCGATTATGGCTTTGTAAAGTTCGTCGGGCGTAATATCTTTCAGTAAATACCCATCAGCTCCGGCTTTTATGGCTCTGAAAATGTTCTCGTCGTTATCGAAAACAGTGAGCATAATCACTTTCAGGTGTGGATAAAGGTGTTTAATTTCGGCTGTAGCATCAATGCCATTCATAAGTGGCATTTCTATGTCCATTAAAATGAGTTCAACAGTGGTATTTTTCTCAATTTTGGCAAGTAAATCCCGGCCATTTTCGGCTACAAATTTACAACTGATATCGGCGAAAAACTGAAGTTTTTCGAGTATGGTATGCCGCAAAAAACTATTATCGTCTACTAATGCTACTTTTATCATGATTATACATATTAATCTGCCCCCTAACCCCCTAAAGGGGGAATAAGACCTTGTCTATTTCAAATTTTCGGTATTAAAAGTCAGATGTACAGCCGTTCCTTTGCCGAGTTCTGAATACAGATTTATTTTACCCTCGAGCTCCTGGCAGCGTTTTTCCATATTGTAAAGTCCGTGTCCTCGACTGCAATTTTCCATATCGAAACCTACGCCATTGTCTTTTAATTCTATTCGTAGTGAGTCTCCATCTTGAGCAATGGAAATGTTGAGTTTAGTGGCTTTGGCATGTTTAAGTGTATTGTTGGTAAACTCCTGAATAATGCGGTAAATAGTAATACCAGCAAATGAATTAAGTATTGGAGCACTACTGATTTCATCCACTTCAAATTCAATTTTAAAATCAGGATTTACCGATTTTTGTTTTTCAATAAAACCAATCAAGCGATTTTTCAAATCGTCGAACTGAAAATTAACCACGTCCATTGCCCAAATTGTATCGCGCAATTCAGCAATGGTTTCGGTTGCAAAGGATTCAATTTTACGCAATTGGTCGAGCAAAGCATCGTTTTTATCTTTGTATTTGTACATCAGGTTATTGATAGACGAAATGATAAACGTAAGATGTGAGCCAATGTTATCGTGCAAATCGCGCGAAATGCTGATGCGTTGTTCTTGCAATTGATTTTGAGTTTCAATCTGTGCAATTTCGGTTTTCAGTGCAAATTCACGCGCTTGCAGTTTGTGTTTGGTGCGTTGTTGGCGGTAAAAAATAATACCAAGTAAAGCAATTAAAAAAGCCAAGGCGGAGATTCTCAACAATAAAGTATGTTGCTCCCGTACTTCATTTTCTTTTTGCAACAATAGTTTTTCTTTTTTTACCGTTTGGTATTTTGTTTCGAGTTCGGCCGTTTGTTTGAGCACCGTGTTTTGGAGCAAGTCGGCGTTGAGCACCATCAGTTTATTAACATAAGCATTTACACTATCAGTCATATTGAGGTGCGAATATACATCAATTAATGATTTGTAATTGGTTAGTAAATTGCTATTGCTTTTTGTATTATCAAATATTCTTTCGACACTTAGCAGCAAGTTTTTAGCCGTTTTGTAATCCTTTTTGGCAATATATTCCTTGGCCAAATTGAGGTCAAAATTCGCTTTGTCTAACTCGGAATTCAGTTCATGCCGAGCCGCCGCCGATTTTGCATAGAGTGCCAGTGCGTCTTTCGATTTTCGTTGCTCGGTTTTTATGGCTGCAATATTGTTGTAGCCACTTGCCAAACCCTTTTTATTGCTCACGGCCGTACAAGCTTGAATGCTTTTTTTGTACATTTTGAGCGCATTGCTAGTGTCTTTGAGCTGAAGGTAAACATTGCCCAGGTTAAGACACGAAATGCATAATTCCTCTGTAGAATTATTGATTTGCTGATAATTTACCACTTCGCTAATGTACGAAAAGGCTTTGTCGTAGTTTTTAATTTTCAGCAGAATAAGACCGATATTTCCTTTTATTACATGTATGTTTTTCTGGTCATTTATACTCTCGAAATACTGCAAAGCTTCTAAAAACGAAGCCATTGCCGGTTTGTATTGCTGTGTTTTTTCGTAAATATTACCCAAATTATTGTTTATTTTGGCTAATCCCTTGATGTCGTTTCTGGCTTTGCGTATAGTGTAGGCTTTCAGGTAGTTGACCCGCGAATTCTCAAAATCGCCTTTGCGAAAATACACTGCACCCACATCGCTATAAACTTGTGCAATAAGCGTGGAATCGCCCAAATCCTGCGATGCCTGAATTGCTTTTTGCCCATTTACCAATGCCGAATCGATAGAAACGTTGGAGTAATACCATGTTAAATCGGAATAAATAACTGCCGTTCTTTTTTTATCCGGATTTGTTTTTAATTCGGCATTTAGTTTATCGATAATGGCCGAAGCATTTTGCGCCTGAACCATAAAACTTAAAACTAAAAGGGAAAAGATAAAACCAATTTTTCTCATAATATTAACTAAAATAGGATGCTATGAAAACAAATTTTAATGCCGAAAGGTGTAAATCTTTCAGCATTAAAATTTTAAACAGAAAATAGAAAGGTTATGTTCATTGTAAATATCAATTTCAATTAATGTAAAAAAGACATCCGCGCACCAAGTTTCCAAATAACCGGACCTGCTCCAAGTTCGGTAAATGCACTAAAAGTATCGTTTATATGGTAATTTGCGCCCACGTGAATTGCAAATGAACCACCCATACTTGGATTTGAATTGCTATCAGAACCGGGGCCGCTAAATGTGTCAGTCCATGTTCGTTCGTAACTATACACATAAATTGGCAAAATCAGGCTTCCTTTTATGTAAGGATTAATTTTTTTGTATTCGAAAGGTATGTGAAACTTATAATACAAATTGAAATAATTAAACTGCACTTGCGAAACGGTTGTCATATCTTTAATATTCATACCAGTTAATGCAACATAAGTTTTCTCGCCAAATTTCTGTTGTTCGTACTCAATACCAAATCCATGTAGTTTACGTTTTGCTTCGAACGAAGCTCCCCAATACGAAAGTCTGGGTTTAAAATTATACGGACTTTGACCAAAAGCACCGCCATTTACCTGATTTAGAACCAAAAAACCTGCACCAGATGATATAGCAATTGATATACCCGACCTTGTATAGTCCTGACTGTTAGCATGCAAAGCTATGAGTACGAAAAGTGCTACGAATAAAATTGTTTTTTTCATTTTTGTTTAATTTATTTAGTATGCTTAAATTATTGATTAATTGCACATTGTATTATTGTATAATTACTTTTTCTGTTTGAATTTTTCCTTTACTATCAGCAATATTCACAAAATATATTCCCTGTTTCAAGCCTGAATTTATAGCCGTTCTCGAATTATTAATCGGCTGATTGAATATTTTCACACCCATTAAATTGTAAATTTCTACTACTGAATTTGTCGAACTTTCATTCATCTCAATAGTGAAATTACCATTGCTAGGGTTTGGATAAATCTTAGTGCCGAATTGAGCTATGTTTATTTCTTTTACTGCTGTGGATGCCACTCCTGAACAAGAATTTAGAGCATAAATTTTATTGATAGTTGAAGCACCAATAGTGAATATAAACTTGTCCTGAAATTTTTGAATATTTTCGAATTGAGGATTTGCACCGGCATTCAGATTAATAATTGAAAGAGAGCCCGAATTGGCATCGCCTCTCGAAAAAGTATAGCCTGTTTGAAGTGTAGCTCCAATTTTATAATCTTTACCATAGAAATAAACTCTATCGCCACATGTAAAAATATTATTCGGATAGGAGCTTCCATTCCAAATATAATTTGCTGATAACTCTTGCACCAATTTTGTGCCAGCCACAGTGCCATCGGTTGCAAATATTGATACAGGCTTTCCATAGCCATTTATACCGTAGAAATACGAAATATTCTCTGCCATTACAAATGTAGTTGCCAAATTGTAGAGCGGAATTGAAACATCCGTATTCGACCGTATTTCAGTAAAGTTAATGGTTCCAGTAGCTGCTGAAATGTCACCAACATAAATCCGGAGATTTGGAATATTATCAGGACCCGCCAGATTGGCTTGTATAAAAAGCTTGTTATTTTGAACACCCAGAATTTTTGCAACATGGTTAATTCGATCACCCTCTTTGGTATCGGCAATATAAACACTGCTAACCACATTTGTAGTTAAGTTTTTACGGGTAAAATAAGATGGAGTTTGGTATGCATACAAATTACCATTTATTACCTTTGCCAAGGAGGTATTTTGCCCCAATAGTAAGCGTGTGGTATCTGTGCCATAAGAATAAAGCACACCATAACTGTATGCTCCACTTTTCAAATATCCATTCAAATACAATTTCTGATTGTCAACGTAATTCCAATTCAAATTGGTTTTAGTAATGGTTTTTACAATTGAAGTACCGGCTTTTGTAAAGTCGGTTTTGTATAGTACTGTTTGATAAGGAGTGTTGGAAGTAGTAGAAAAATACAACTCATTTCCTATCATGCCGGCAATATTCACGTTGGTACCATAGCCATAAGTAAATAAAGTATCGGTTCCTAATGTAGTGCCATCGGTTACCCAAACTGCCGATGTACGCAAACCGCTAAATGCATACAAGGTTGCAAACAATGCCTTATTTCCTGAAGTAAACCATTGTTTGCCGTACGAACCATTCTCATTTGCAACCACAGTATAATCACTGCCAACACTTTTCACTTCAGTTAAAGTGTTGTTTTTGAGCCAGTAAAGACTCGATTGAGACGCATTTTTTATCATGCAAAAATACACGCCACTATCGGCAGGCATCAAGGCATTTTGCTGAATGGTCTCGCCGCCTGATGCTGTAAAAAAAGTGTAACCTTGCGCGTGTAAATGATATGCACTAATACTAATACATAGAGCGAGAAGTAGTTTTTTAATCATGGTTTTTTTATTTAAAATAATTATCAATTGTGTCGTATATTTTTTTGGAGATAATCTCAAATTGATCTTTTTGTTGCTTTTCGGATTGCTTTATAATTCGAAGTTGTTGGTTTAATGTGATTTGTTTGTTTTTTAGTTCGATAATCAATTCTTCGAAATGTGAAAGTTGTTGTTTTTGTAATTTTATAAACCTGTAATACTCCACCAGCTTAATTGCAAGTAGCAAAACAGAAACTATAACGAAGATTTCCCAATGTATTTTCATGTGTTATTCAATAACTTTAATCAGGTTACAAAGTTGCATGTTATTAATATCGCTCACAATACGAATAATAGCGTATATTTAAAAGTTCCCCGTTTTTTTGTACTTTTGCAACCCAACAAGTAATTCTGTACTCCTATGA
>CAYXQZ010000148.1:0-7449 GCA_964466415.1 uncultured Paludibacter sp. | reverse complement strand
ATTGTTCTTTCGGCATTCGACCCTGTTCGTCGCGAAATAGCTCGTCTATCATTGCACCAATTGGTAACCGACGGTCGTATTCACCCTGCTCGTATTGAGGAAGTGGTAAATAAAGTTCGCAAACAAGTGGAAGAAGAAATAGTTGAAATTGGTAAGCGTACCACTATCGACCTTGGTGTACATGGTTTGCATCCTGAATTGATTCGTATGGTAGGTAAAATGAAATACCGTTCGTCTTATGGTCAAAACTTATTGCAACACTCGCGCGAAGTTGCCAATCTGTGTGCCACTATGGCTTCGGAACTTGGATTAAATCCTAAAAAAGCCAAACGTGCTGGTCTGCTCCACGATATAGGCAAGGTGCCTGATGATGAGCCAGAATTGCCGCACGCACTACTTGGTATGCGATTAGCAGAAAAATACAAAGAGAAACCAGATATTTGCAATGCCATAGGATCGCACCACGATGAAGTTGAAATGGAAACATTGCTAGCGCCAATTGTACAAGTGTGCGACGCTATTTCGGGTGCTCGTCCGGGTGCTCGTCGCGAGATAGTAGAAGCTTATATTAAACGCTTGAATGATCTTGAAAACTTAGCCCTTTCGTATCCAGGTGTAATGAAGACTTATGCAATTCAGGCTGGTCGTGAATTACGCGTAATTGTAGGAGCTGATAAAATTGACGATAAAGAAACAGAATTACTTTCGTTCGATTTGGCTAAAAAAATTCAGGACGAAATGACTTATCCAGGTCAAGTGAAAATTACAGTTATTCGCGAAACGCGTGCTGTAAGTTATGCTAAATAAATACAACTAATTACGAATGAACAACATCCGCAATTTTTGCATTATTGCCCATATTGATCACGGTAAAAGCACATTAGCCGACCGTTTATTAGAATATACCAATACCGTTGCTGGTAAAGAAATGCAGGCACAAGTACTCGATAATATGGACTTGGAGCGTGAGCGTGGTATTACTATTAAAAGTCACGCTATTCAGATGAATTACATTTTGAATGGCGAGGAATATGTTTTTAATCTGATTGACACACCGGGTCACGTCGATTTTTCGTACGAAGTTTCTCGTTCCATCGCTGCCTGCGAAGGTGCACTGCTTATTGTAGATGCTACTCAGGGCATTCAAGCCCAAACAATTTCGAATTTATACATGGCCATTGAACATGATTTGGAAATTATCCCTATTATGAACAAAATGGACATGGACAATGCCATGCCCGAAGAAGTTGAAGACCAAATAGTGGATTTACTTGGTTGTAAAGCTGAGGATATTATTCGTGCTAGTGGTAAAACAGGTATGGGTGTGTATGACATACTCGAGGCCATTGTAAACCGTGTACCTGCTCCAAAAGGAGATCCCGAAGCGCCACTTCAATGTTTGATTTTCGATTCGGTATTTAATTCGTTTCGGGGTATTATTGCCTATTTCAAAATTGAGAATGGAACAATAAACAAAGGCGATTTTGTAAAATTCATCAATTCCGAAAAAGAATATTATGCCGAGGAAATAGGCATACTCCGATTGGAAATGTCGCCAACAAAAACCTTAAGTGCAGGTAATGTAGGTTATATAATTTCAGGAATAAAAACTTCCAAAGAAGTTAAAGTAGGCGATACAATTACGCATGTTAAACGTCCGGCACTTACATCCATTGCTGGATTTCAGGAAGTAAAACCGATGGTTTTTGCGGGAGTCTATCCTATTGAAACCGAAGATTTTGAGGACTTACGTACTGCAATTGAAAAACTTCAATTAAACGATGCATCATTAACCTTCGAAGCGGAGTCGTCGGTGGCATTGGGTTTTGGTTTCCGTTGCGGATTTTTAGGTATGCTTCACATGGAGATTATTCAGGAGCGACTCGACCGCGAGTTCGACATGAATGTGATTACCACCGTTCCCAATGTTTCGTACAATGTGTACACCATCAAAGGCGATTTGATTGAAGTACATAACCCATCGGGCTTACCTGATATTATGGCTATCGATCGCATTGAGGAGCCCTACATTCGTGCATCTATCATTACACGTACCGATTATATTGGACAAATAATGACACTTTGCTTGGGTAAACGTGGTGAATTAATCAAACAAAATTACATTTCGGGCAACCGCATGGAATTGATTTACGATTTGCCTTTGGGCGAAATTGTGTTCGATTTCTACGACCGATTGAAAAGCATTTCGAAAGGTTATGCTTCGTTCGATTATCATTCCAATGGCTTTAGAGCATCCAAGCTTATTCGACTGGATATTTTATTAAATGGCGAACCAGTTGATGCCTTATCGTGTTTGATTCACGTGGATAATGCCGTTACACTTGGACGCCGCATGTGCGAAAAACTAAAAGAATTGATACCTCGTCAACAGTTCGATATTGCTGTGCAGGCAGCCATTGGAGCTAAAATTATATCGCGCGAAACCATTAAAGCAGTTCGTAAAGACGTTACAGCTAAATGTTATGGTGGAGATATTTCGCGTAAGCGTAAGCTCCTCGAAAAACAGAAAAAAGGAAAGAAACGCATGAAGCAAATAGGTAATGTAGAGGTACCTCAAAAGGCATTTCTAGAGGTTTTGAAATTAGATTAAAATTATTTTCAGAACATTGTGTGAACAATTTTAACGTTAAAGTTGTTAGATGTTAGCTTTATCTTAAAAGCGGTAAACGTACTGTTTTTAAATGTAAATTATTAAACTAAAAAACATATAAGAAATCACTATGTCAGTATTAACAGGGCATATCTCTCAAATTATCGGACCAGTTGTTGACGTATTTTTCAACTTCGATAATAGCGTAGCCAAATTACCAGCCATAAACGATGCTTTAAGCATTACTCGCAATAACGGCAAAGAATTAATTGTAGAAGTACAGCAGCACATTGGTGAAAATACAGTGCGCTGTGTTGCTATGGATTCGACCGATGGCTTAAGCCGTGGGTTGAATGTTGTGGCACTTGGTTCGCCCATATCGATGCCGGTTGGTGAGCAAGTGAAAGGACGATTGATGAATGTAATAGGCGATACGATTGATGGAATGAAAGACTTGGACAAAAAAGGCGCTTATCCAATCCATCGCGAACCTCCAAAATTTGAAGATTTAACAACCAGTGAGCATATTCTTACTACAGGTATTAAAGTAATCGACCTTTTGGAACCTTATGTAAAAGGTGGTAAAATTGGTTTATTTGGTGGTGCCGGTGTAGGTAAAACGGTGCTTATCATGGAATTGATCAACAATATAGCTAAAGGTCATAGTGGTTTCTCGGTATTTGCCGGTGTGGGTGAGCGTACCCGCGAAGGAAATGACTTATTACGCGAGATGATTGAATCGGGCGTAATTCGTTATGGCGAAGAATTTAAAAAAGGGATGGAAGAAGGCCATTGGGATTTATCCAAAGTGGATTATGATGAAGTGGCTAAATCGCAGGCCACCCTTGTTTTTGGTCAGATGAACGAACCTCCGGGAGCTCGTTCGTCGGTAGCACTTTCGGGTCTTACAGTTGCTGAGTCGTTCCGCGATGGTGGTGGCGAAGGCGGTCGAGATATTCTTTTCTTTATCGATAATATTTTCCGTTTCACTCAGGCAGGCTCCGAAGTTTCGGCTTTGTTAGGTCGTATGCCTTCGGCTGTGGGTTATCAACCTACTTTGGCCACCGAAATGGGACGTATGCAGGAACGCATCACTTCCACCAAAAATGGTTCAATCACTTCGGTACAAGCTGTATATGTGCCTGCCGATGACTTAACTGACCCTGCTCCTGCTACTACATTCTCGCACTTGGATGCTACTACTGTTTTGAACCGTAAAATTGCTGAGTTAGGAATATTTCCGGCTGTAGACCCATTAGAGTCAACATCGCGTATTTTAAATCCACTTGTAGTTGGAGAAGAACATTACGAAACAGCACAGCGTGTAAAACAAATACTTCAACGCAACAAAGAATTACAAGATATTATATCCATTCTGGGAATGGAAGAATTGTCGGACGAAGACCGATTGACAGTACAACGTGCTCGTAAAGTGCAACGTTTTCTTTCGCAACCATTTGCAATGGCAACTCAGTTCTCGGGAATTCCAGGAGTAATGGTTTCTATCGAAGACACAATAAAAGGTTTTCAAATGATATTGAATGGTCAATTAGACGAAATGCCCGAAATGGCGTTCTTGAACGTTGGAACTATCGACGAAGCTATTGCTAAAGGACACGATTTAATGCGTCAAGCACGTAAAGCATCGAAAAACTAATGAAACTCGAAATTGTATCTCCGGAAAAAGTTTATTTCTCAGGTGATGTTGCATTGGTAACATTGCCCGGAAAGTTGGGGCAATTCACTGTACTTGAGAATCATGCACCTATCATTTCGTTATTAAGCAAAGGCAGCGTTATATATAAAACCAATGCCGAGGAACAGCATATAGAAATTGATGGTGGTTTTGCCGAAGTGAATAATAATTCCATTATTGTATGTGTTGAACATGCTAAATAAGGTATGAAGGAACTTAGACAGAAACTAATTTTTATACTTACCCTACTTATACTTTGTATAGGTTGGTTTTGTTGGTTTACAATAAGTGAATTTTTTCCTAAAGAGTTGTTCTCTGGCTATGTTATACTCCCTGTTTTGTATTATATAGCAGGCTTATTGCTTATTGAAGTGCTTTACCGCGTTGATAAAACAAAACCTTTAAAGCTAGCCAGAACATATTTGGTTATGCATTTACTTAAATTTGTTGTTTTTGGAGCACTGGCATTGTATTTTATATTAGCATTAGGAGTTAAAACCAAAGTATTTATTGTTGTATACGCTTTATATTATCTTGTATTTATTATATTTGAAACTTGGACATACTATAGTGTAGAAAAGCAAATTAAAAAAATGAATTAATGAGTCGTTTTTACAAAATATTATTTTTGATATTAATTGGTGTTGTAACGCTTCAAACTACGTATGCATCGGAGGCAAAGGCAGCTGGTGAGCCACTTAACGTACGCGAGTTTATTCTTGATCACATCAGCGATTCGTACGAATGGCATATAACAAAAATTGGAGAGAAACACATTTCCATTCCGTTACCTGTAATAGTTTACAGTCAAACTTCGGGCTGGCATGTGTTTATGTCTTCGGCTTTTCATCATGCACCCGTACACAATGGATTCACTATTGCTCACGAAGGTGCTAGCAAAGGCAAAATTGTAGAGATTGATGCTGCTGGAAAACAAACAAAGCCTTTTGATATTTCCATAACTAAAAATGTATTTTCATTGCTTTTTAGTAGTACAATACTGATTATTATAATATTATCCGTTGCACGCTCGTACAAAAAAGGGAGTTATAAACCCAAAAAAGGTTTTATCGCTTTTATGGAAATGTTTATTATGAATGTAAACGACGACATTATAAAACCATGTATTGGAAAGGATTACAAACGGTATGCGCCTTATTTGCTAACTGTATTCTTCTTTATTTTTATAAATAATATTTTAGGATTAATTCCTATTTTTCCAGGCGGAGCTAATGTCACAGGGAATATAGCCATCACATTTGTATTGGCAATTTGTACTTTTCTAATTGTGAATTTTTCAGGAACGAAAGAATATTGGCGCGAAATTTTGTGGCCCGATGTGCCACTTTGGTTAAAGGCTCCTGTTCCACTAATGCCTGTTATTGAATTGGTAGGAATTTTCACAAAACCATTTGCCTTGATGATTCGTCTTTTTGCCAATATGTTGGCCGGACACTCCATTGTGCTTGGACTTACAGCATTGGTATTTGTAACCGTGAGTTTAGGACCGGTAATGAATACAAGTATGACTGTTGTTTCGGTCGTATTTAGTGTTTTTATTGCCTTTGTTGAACTTTTAGTTGCTTATATTCAGGCTTATATATTTACCATGCTATCGGCAGTATTTATTGGTTTGGCAAGGGTGGAGCCGCATCACAAACATTAATAGCCCCCTAAATCCCCCATAGGGGACTTTAATAAAAAAACGAAGAAAGAAAAATAATATAAACTATGTCTTTAAGCCCCTTTTGGGGGTTTGGGGGCTTTTAAAACAAATAAATTATGTTACTTACAATTTTATTACAAGCAGCCGCTGGAGCGGGTTTAGCAAAATTAGGTGCAGGTATAGGTGCTGGTTTGGCAGCTATTGGTGCTGGTATTGGTATTGGTAATATTGGTGGTTCGGCTATGGAAGGTATTGCTCGCCAGCCCGAAGCAAGTGCCGATATTCGTATGAATATGATTATTGCAGCTGCACTTGTGGATGCCGTAGCACTTTTTGCTATTGTAGTTTGCGGATTTATTTTATAATAATTCTATGTCACTACTTACACCCGATTCAGGATTGCTTTTCTGGATGCTTTTGTCATTCGGAATAGTTGTTTTTGTGCTTACTAAGTTCGGTTTTCCAGTTATTATTAAAATGGTGGAAGAGCGTAAGGCCTATATCGAAGAATCATTATTGATGGCCGAAAAAGCACGAATTGAATTGCAACAAGTAAAAGCGGAAGGCGAGCAAATAATTGCTACAGCCCGTAACGAACACAAAGCAATTATAGCTGAGGCAGCCGAATTGAAAGACAAATTGGTGAAAGACGCACGTGTACAAGCACAAGTGGAAGCCGATAAGGTTATTGCAGAATCGCGCCGATTAATTGAGTTCGAAAAGGAAGAAGCTTTACGCAGTATTCGTAAACAAGTGGCCGAAATATCGGTTAGTGTTTCCGAAAAAGTATTGCGGTCTAAACTTGCCGAAAAAGGGGAGCAACAAGCTATGATTGAACGTTTGTTGGATGAAATCAACGTTTCAAAATCCTAATAGCAAAACCATCTATAATAAGAAGATTTTAAGATGAATGTAGGAATGATTTCGTCGCGCTATGCTACTGCCATGCTAGGTTTTGCTACTCAACAAAAACTCGAAAATGAGTTTTATGAAATGGCCAAATTAGTATGTGTGCAATTTGCAGAGCAACCTAAGTTAATACAAGTACTTGAGAGCCCTGTGGTTGATTTAGCTACTAAAAAGGAGCTTTTGTTGTTAGCCGCAGGTAGCAAAAAAAATGCATCGTTCGATAAGTTTGTACAAATGGTTATTGATAATAAGCGCGAAAAGTATTTCAGAACTATCATGCTGAAATACATTGATTTTTATCGCGATAGATTAAATATCTATTCTGGAAAATTAATTACAGCTACCGCAATTGATGCCAAACTTGAGAAAAAACTTATTTCGGTAATCGAAAATCGCAAAGAAGGAACTCTGGAATTACACAAAGAAGTGAACCCCGATTTAATTGGTGGTTTTATTCTTGAAGTGGATAATACCCGTTGGGATGCCAGTATTAAACGACAATTGCAAGCTATTATGAACGGTTTGAAAGTTTGAGAATTTGAAGATTTGAAGATTTGAAGATTTGAA
>CAYXQZ010000147.1:5737-7454 GCA_964466415.1 uncultured Paludibacter sp. | reverse complement strand
TTGATTAAAGAATTATTTCTGCAAATGTATTACAGAAATTTTTATTTATTCGAAAATTTCGAGTGTATTTGGATGCATTATTTTGTGATTTGCATCACAATCAAAAATAAGTCGCATGAGGTTAAAACCCCACGCTCGCAAAATTGGTCGTAGATATGTAGTTGAGTGAAAAAGTTGTAAAAAAAATAACTTACTTCATTTTAAAAAGCATTTTAAGTATTACATCGCCGCCCGAATAATCGGTGCTCACGTAGGTAGTTGTTTCGTCAGTTACCGGCAATTGGGTTGTGGAGTCGTACCTTACTTCTCGGTGCGAGTTTGTCATTTTGGTTACTGCAGCTTGCGTTTCGGCACTGTTTTTTGTACTTAACACGGTGTATTCCGAAGCAGAAGATATAATCATGGAATTGACGTTTTTCAAATTTAATCGCGTCTCATCGTACCAAATACTGCCCAATAATATCCGTGGTTTTTCTTCGTTGGTTTTTTCGTATTTATTGGTGAAGGTAGTTTTACTCCACAGTTTCAGGGTAGAAGCTATATAATTGTATTCAATGGTCATCTGTTTATTCGAAATTTGAATACTTGGAAATGAGCTTTCAGTTGGAAATTCACTTCGAGTTTCGTCGGCAAAATTAATATTTACAAGATATGAAGAATCATTCAAAATGGTTCTGTTGCTTGTGTAATTATTCACAACATGCGAAACGATACTTGCATCGTTACGGGTTAAATGCACGCCCGAAACCATAAACGCATCTTTGTTGCCTTTGCTGTTGGAGTGAACGTATAAACTATTGCCATCGGCTCCGGCAATCCAGGCTGTGTAAAGATATTCAATATCCAATACTGGCGTGGCGGTTAATTCAAACGAAGCATCGAAATTGGCTGCGGCGGTGCCAGACGGATTTTTTTTATTCACCAGCAGCAGGAAGCAGATATTTTGATTTTCTTTGACCGATTTTTCGGATCGGGCTTCTACAAATATATTGTATGTGGTTGAATCAGTGATATCTACATATACGTTTGTTTTTGTTTTTATATCGTATTTTCCGTAATATACTTTGTATTCGCGATTAATGGTATGCAGGCGTTTATAGTTTACCATCGAAGCTCTATCGGCAGTTTGGTTGTAAAGCAGTACCACTTTCGACGCCAAATAGGGCACTTTCAGTCCTATATTATCTTTTTGCGGTTCATTTTTATTTGCTGCAAAATTATACACTACACGCTTTACGTACGTTCCTTCGTTTTCGGCACCTGAGTTTTTAATCAGATAACTGTAAGGGTTTTCATCGGTATTTAATATACTGAAATTCTTGTTTTCACCACTCAAAATATAGCGCACAAAACTATCGTATTCGTCGCCAATGTTCGAATTCATCGAAATTGCAATGTAATTGCTTAAATAGGTGCGCCAATTGGTACCACTGAGGCGGGCTGTTTCTTTCAACAACGCAACTATATCCAATTTCTTTTCGGCTTGCGTATAGCTGCGCATATAATGCAAAAAGGTGCCTGCCAGATAACAATAATCTAATTCTCCTAAAAATTTTTGAGTCCAAAATCCTCTTTCCCAGTAATCCCATGAATTGGATAAGAAAGTATAGATAGAATTTTCTGCTTTTCGACCATTGAGTAAATACTCTTCTGATTCACTGGTTGGTATCACTTTGTCGTCCCATACCAAGCGGTCGGTTAAGTGGCCGTTGGCTTC
>CAYXQZ010000147.1:0-5637 GCA_964466415.1 uncultured Paludibacter sp. | reverse complement strand
ACCACAGTGAGGTGGTTAGTTTCGAAAACCATAGTTGTATCCTGCATGCTTATGTAACTGCTTGGATACGAAACCCATTGATGCGTGTTTTTGTCCAGATAAACAGCTTTATAATTATGAATGAATTTTTTAACAAAGGTTTTTTTATTGATGTTTTTCAATTTAATAAGTAAGGGCGTACCAAAAGTGTCGGCAAAACTTACCGTTACATCGTAAGCCGGAAAAACAGTTACATCGGCCACCGAAGCGGGTTGATTATCTAATTTTACGATGGTTAACCGGAAATCTTTATCGTATATTCCTGCCGGCAATGTTACTTCAATGCTATCAATTTTAATCGTTTTCGAAGCAATTGCCACATTAACTGTTCCATCGTAAAGCACATTGCCATAAGGGTTCACTTTGATGGTATCGCTCAAAAGTGGTTCGCAATTTACATCCTGCACACTACTGCGATAAAAGGCAGGTGTTTTAGGTGAAAGGACCAAGGCTTGCGGACTTACACTTATAAAATTCGATTTCAAATCGTTTTGAGTCATTGATTCTGAAATATCATACCAGATTTTTCCATCGGCTGAAGCTTGCCATTTTACCGTTCCACGAACTCGCAAAGGTGGAACAAGCGTAACAGTTTTATCTTCAATGGTTTTTGCTGGAATGTTTTTGGTCGAAACCACAAAACGCCCATCATTTTTCTCCGAAATCAGTTCTTCTTCAGTTGCCAATTGGAACGAAAGTGTGTCTGTTTTCACACTATTCAGACATGGAAAGGTGTAAGTGCTGCCCATAGCGATAAAACTGTAGGTGGGACAGGATGGATTTGAAACTGAACAATAATACTTCGTTGCAATGGTTTTGTCGTCGATTATTACCGTCAGAATAGGATTTGGCGTAGTGCTCACCGCTTTGTTTCGGGTTGCCGAAACCCAATTGTATTGATTGGTTGCGAGTGTAAATGGCGCTATTTTCCGAATGTCGATAGTTACCGTATCGCCCATGGCAACTTTAATAATTTTTTTGGTAAGTAGTACATCTTTCTGATTATCAACGCTGTTTCTCAATGCCGACGAAACAGGAATGTCTTCGAATGTAAAACGATTATGAGACAGCAATAAGGGCATTAATCTTCCGTTTTCAAGCAGTTCTTTTGGAATATGACCTCTAATTTCGTTACTGTCAACCACTAAAGAACTTAATGAAGAAGCCAATAATTTTAAGGATGCCGGGAGTTGCGTTATTTTATTTTTACGTAAAGATATACCGCTCAGTTTGGTAAGCTGGCAAAGTTCATCCGGAAATTCGGTTAAGTTATTGAATGAAAGATCAATAATTTGCAAAGATGGAAATTGTCCGAAATTCTCGGGTAGTGTGGAAATTTTATTGTTGTTTAAGTACAAAGCCTTCAAATTTGTGAGTTTGTTAAAGCCTTCGGGTACTGTTGACAACTGATTGATGTTCAGATACAAATCTTCCAGCAAGCTGCAATTGCCAATTTCGGTAGGTAATGCCGATATTTTATTATTCGCTAAATTCAAACTTTTTATGGCAGTTAAATTACCAAACGAAGCAGGAACTTCGCCTGTAAATTGATTATTTTGCAATGATAATAAGGTCATTTTTGTGCAGTTGCCCATAGTTTCGGGTAAAACTCCCGAAAGCTGATTGTCGTTTAAAGCAAGTGAGGTTAATTCGGCCAGATTGCCTAAATTAGTTGGTAATGAACCGCTTAATTGATTTTCGGAAAGATTTAGCGAAGTGAGTTTGGTTAAATTGGCTATGCTCGCCGGAACCGAACCTGTGAGTTTGTTTTTCCACAAATTAAGGGAAGTCAGATTTATGAGATTTCCAATTTCGACAGGGATATTTCCGCTCAGATTGCCCGAATTCAAATCGAGGGTTTTCAACTTCACTAAATTACCAATGGACGTTGGAATGGCACCTTCGCATTTCATGGGGATAGCAAGTGTTTCTAAATTCACTAAATTCCCAATATTGGAAGGTAAAACGGCTTTCATTGTTCCACTGCTACCATAAATACTAAGTTTCTTCAGGGCGATTAAATTCGTTATAGATGCCGGTAAATCGCCGTCGAACTGGCCTGAAAGCATCAGGGTTTGCAAATAAGTTAGATTGCCTATTTCGGTTGGAATAACGCCTTTGAAGGTATTGTAACTGCCGTTGATTAAATTCAAACTAATCACTCTTCCTTTTTTTACAAGCACACCCTGCCAGGTTGTTACGGGTTGGGTTAAGTCCCATCTCGTGGCGCCGTTAAATGCATTGTTTACAGCCACCAACGCCAACGAATCCTGCACATTTGTTTTGAGCGGATGGGGCGAAAGAAAATAAGCCGCCGAAATATTGGTACCAAATCGATAACCCACATAGAAAGTAGAATTACTATTCAGCATATAATATCCGTTATATTGTCCGCCCCAACCAAAATTGAGATGAAACAATCCATCGCTATCGTATCCATCCACCACCAAAGCGTGACCCGGTTTTCCGAGAAGTTCAATATAAACCGGACGCTTCAGGTCGATTTCATTTTGTATAAAATCCGATTCGCTTGTGCCATTATTCAGATAATACCTGAAATGTTCGTGCATGGCTTTTTCGTAGCCCCAATTATAAGGCGCACTTCCACTTAAACTTCCGCAATAATTCATATCCATAGCTACCCCTACCTGATACGAAAGCAACTGATAATCAGCAGCAGTTGGGTTTATCCAATTGTAGGTTGTGTTTCCAAATTCGGCACAAAGCTGCCCATACGTTTTGTGTGTATAGCAGTGTGAACCAATTCCCTTGGAGGGGAATTTATAATAACACATTATTTGCGTGAAAGCAGTTGCCACACAGCCCGAAGGACAACCTCCAACATTGCTGTGTCCAAATTGATTTAAACTCACACCAGCTCCATCCAGCAGTGGAATGCCAATGGGAATTCCCGCGCTCACTTTTTGCGGAGCATCCGGTTGCAAACGCAACGAATCTTCGTAAAGTTTTAAAAGGCCCTGAAGTTGTTCGGGAATACTATCCGAATTAAATTTACCTTCGGGCGCATAACCAACTACGGCAAAATTGCTGTTGCGCTGTGCCACTACGGCAAAACCCAACTCTGAATTTTGAAACACAAAAACAGGATTTTCTTTGTAGCTCTGCGATTGATAGCATTGTTTGAGCGACACAGAGCGGGCAACCTTACCGCGAGCAAATTGAGGCCTGTTGGTTTTGAAAAAGGTTTCGGCAAATTGCTTTGCTCCTGATGCATTGGGAGTTTCAGCTAATATGGATGCAGATATTGCTACTAAAAACACTAAAACTGAGTAGCTGAACCTATGTTTTATTACATTGATAATTTCCTTTTTCATTGTCTGAGTTTATTAGTGTTGAACAATGATTTTTGATACTTTATGAAAGGCTTTGGTTTTTACCGAAACAAAGTAAGCGCCATCAGGTAATTTTTCCGTAATTGTAAAGCTTGCAGTTGTAATAGTTTGAAACATCAAATTTCCTTTTACATCAAAAATACGAACGTTTGCATCTATCATTTTGTCCGCAACTGGTAAATCAATGTAAATTTTATCGTCGGAAATAATGGAGGGATAAATGCGGCACCCATTTTCGTTTTCAGTTTGTCCGTTTGCTCTACTAATCACCTTCATATTAAACGATGTAGTATTGTGACATTTATTTTTGTCGGTGGCTTTCAGCGTAAACTGATCGCCTTTTTTAGGTGTGATTACCACCACATCGCCGCTGCCAATTACATTCCCATTTTGCACCCATTCGTAGGTATAAGGTTCTATTCCGCCAGTCACATTATATCCCATCAAACCCAGTACTACAGGCATACCTTCGGGTACTTGTTCGTCGAAAAGTACTATTACATTCACCGGCTCTTTTGCTTGCGTGGGCACGTTCATTTTCACGATAGTTTGTGCAGTTACAAAACAAAACGAAAATAGCAGAAATAATGGCAGAATATATCGTCTCATAATGTTAGTTGTTTGAATTATAAAGATATGACTAGTCTGAACCCCGTGTTTTTACTCATAAAAATCAGTGTTGAATTTCCGGGCTTGGTGTCGTATCCCGTCGGATTTATACTTGAACGCGCTTTTACATTGCAATTCGAAAATCCCCAGTTTTCTTCATTATCAATACTGCCACCACGAACTACTTTTTTGGTTCCTGTGTCAGGACCTTTGGGGTTTGTTTGCAATGGAGGAGGATTAACTACTTGATTTGCAATAGTCCAGCCATAATACAAATCGTACCAGTCGCTGCACCATTCGTTTACATTACCACTCATATCATACAATCCCAGTTCATTGGGGAGTTTTTCTTTTACATTGTGCTTGGTGCTGTTTCCATTTTGAAGGAACCAAGCCACATCGTCGAGCGTGGCGCTTCCTGCATATTTATATTTGTGCGTTTTTTTCCCTCCAAGGGCAGCATATTCCCATTCGGCTTCGGTGGGTAAACGGAACGTTTTTCCGGTAGCAAGATTCAAGGCTGGAATAAAATCGGTGGTAATTTTATTCCAAACCGTTTCGCTTAC
The DNA here is from genome assembly GCA_964466415.1 of uncultured Paludibacter sp. GTDB lineage: Bacteria > Bacteroidota > Bacteroidia > Bacteroidales > Paludibacteraceae > Paludibacter. Next base: position 1,070 of record CAYXQZ010000147.1, on the reverse strand, counting down.
AGGCAAAGTTGGTTTGTCGGCCTCACTGTGGTCGGTATAAGGCAGACTTCCTTTCACTGCGTTCCAAAGTTCGTTGGTAACTTCGGTTTCCGAAATATAAAAATCGCTCAATTGAACCAAATGTGCATAGCCAAAGCGCGACGGGTCTTCGCTGTTACCCATAAAGTAAGTACCTCCTTCAACCAAAATCATTTTGAAAGTTGTATTATTTAGGTTGATTAAAATGGTTGGTGAAGCGGCTTGAACCACTTTTAGTACCGATGTTTTATCGCCGGCAGTAATGGTAACCGACGATTCACGTAAAAGGCCATTGTTTTTAGTTGCACCAATCAGAATTCCTGTATTTTTAGTACCCGTAGTTGCCGATAGCGAGAGCCAGTCGGCAGTTTCGGTTGCTGTCCATGTTTTATTGGTTCTAATTTCCAGCAAACTGGCATCTTTATCGCTGCCAAAGTTCACCGAACTAATAGAAATTCCAAGCGAATCGACAACAACAGGAGGTTTGTTTGGGTCATCGGGAGGGTTAATGAGGTCACAACTTACCAGCATAAAAGCTGTAAATGATATTAGGAGTAATGTTGCTTTAAATGAAGATTTTCCAAGGGTGATTTCCATAGATTCATTTTTTAATGGTACCAACATTTTATGACCGTACAAATATAAATATAATTCATGATAAAATCAAACTATTATCGCCAAAACTCGAAAAACCTGTAAACTCTTGCTTGTTTGTAATACATTCCATCGCCCCACTGATAATCGTAACAATATCCTTCGTTTGGCCGACAGTGCAAAGCGTCCTTCGAACCTGTCGCACAATAAACCCCATTTTTATATCAACTGATGGCGACGGTAATTGACCACAAAAAAACCCTTATCATTCCGAAAGAAGCGTTTTGCATAAGCAAAATGCGTATTGAGGAATATAAAAAACATGCTCCTTTTCATTATCCTAGCGGGATAATATATCAATAGAAAACCATTATCAACCACAGAAATACGACCCCGAAGGGGTTCGAACAATACCCAAGAATGGTATTTTTTCTATTGATTTGTGACACCTACGGCGT
>CAYXQZ010000146.1:2976-7455 GCA_964466415.1 uncultured Paludibacter sp. | reverse complement strand
TGTATTTGCGTCAAACATATTGGAATATTCAATAAAAATGATTTTTTTATGTGGAATAATTTTTTTCATACGTCATTACATCAAGAAGTCGAAAAAATAGACGTCCAGTTCGAACAACTATGAATTTGATTTTGAAAACTAATTAAATATTTTACAAACAAAAAATTCTATTTTTATGAAAAAAACAATTTTACACTCGATTCTTTTGGCATTTTTTATGTTGACAAGTATTTCTCTTTCGGCTCAAAAGTTTTATCCTGAAAGAGATACCTACATCAATCAAGCATCTGCTGAATACAACATGAATTTATTGCCTATAAATGGAGGATATCCAGCAAGACTTGAAGTTAGGAAAAATTCAGGCTCGGGTAATGAACGCATTACTTTACTCGAATTTAACATTGGTAGTTATAATAAGCAAACTACTAAAGCCGAACTAAATATGTATATGTATCAGGCGGGTAATGCAAATAATGCAGTTAAAACAGAAACTGTTGAAGCTTATGACTTCGGGAATTATATTATTGCTGATAATACCAGATGGAGTAATATTGGCCCTTATACCTTAGGTGCAGCTCTTGCATCCCAAACTATTACAATTACTGGAGGTGGTGATGCACTTAATAATAACACAACAGCTAATGGTTGGTATAAGTTTGATATTACCAGCCTTGTAAACACAGTTGCAGCAACAAGTGGCACCGACAAAAAAATTAAATTGCTATTAAAAAATGCTACTGCGAATTTGGTAATTCGTTTCTTTTCGACCGAAGCTCCAAGTTATACAAACGACGGTCAATCTGATTTTCCAGTTTCAGCAGAAGGCAAGGAACCATTTTTGGAAATAGCAGAAAGCACTGGTATAAATGCAGCAAATGCCGATGAACTTGTTTCAATTTATAAAAATTCAAACAATCAAATCACTATTAACTGTAAAGCAAGTTTGTCTGAAAATGCAAGTGCAATGGTTTATAATGTTACCGGACAGAAACTGGCTACTATTAAACTCGAAACAGCTAATACAACTATTAACAAAGCATTTGGAAAAGGTATTTATATGGTAAAAGTAACAAATGCTGGAGTAAGCACCTCTCAAAAAGTGATTCTCAACTAATTCATTCTGAAATTTTTAAGGGATTTTCAATAACCCCACATAAAAAAAATATTTTTTTATGTGGGGTTTTATTTTTGAAACGTCGTTACTAAAGGATGATATTATTTATTATTAAAAACGATAATACATTCGCCTAAAAATCAAAGTATTATTTTAAAAATTAAAGAAATATGAAAAAATCGTACATTCTTAGTATTATAGCTTGTATGCTATTGGCAGTGAGCTACGCAAATGCGCAGGGTCCTTATTACCCTTCAATTGACACTTACATTTGGGAAAGCAATAAAACTACTGCATATAATACAAACACTTTGGAAGTTCGCAAATCAAGTAATTTTAACGAAAGGATTACATTTATTGAATTTAATATTGGAAGTACTAGTACTGTTGTAAGTAAGGCCGAACTTAATCTTTGGCTATATAATGTTGCAAATGCCACATCAAATTCAACAGTTACAACAACAGCTTCATTATATGAATTTCCAGGGACATTTGCAAATAATTCAACTTGGAACAGCATAGGTACTTTTACGCTGGGAAACGTCTTATCATCAAATACAATTTCAGCAACAGGTCCTCCTGATCAGGATAACACAACTGCTAATGGTTGGTATAAATTTGATATTACAACTCTTTACAACAGAGTAGCCGGCGAGGCTGGCACTGACAAAAAGATAAAATTATGTTTAAAGGCTACAACTTTAAATTTAGTGTTACGGTTTAGTTCGTCGGAGTACTCTAATACACAATACAAACCTTATGTGAGTACTGTTCCAGTTAGTGCTGCTGTTTCTGTTACCGGAGTTTCTGTAAGTCCGGGTACTGTAAATGTTGGAATTGGAGCTACTACCAATTTAACAGCAACAGTGGCTCCAGCTGATGCTACAAATAAAACTGTGGCATGGACTTCTTCTAATAATTCAGTAGCAACAGTTTCAGCTGCAGGTGTGGTAACCGGTGTTGCTGTAGGAAGTGCTACCATAACTGCCACTACGCAGGATGGTAGTTTTACATCTACATCTTCAATATCTGTCATAATTATTCCTGTAACCGGAGTTAGTATTCCTGCTACAACAACAGTCGTTACAGGGGCCAATGTAGCCATTACAGCAACGGTAGCACCTACAAATGCTACCAATAAAACAGTTAGTTGGTCAACTAATAATAGTTCAGTTGCAATTATTTCAGCATCGGGCGTAGTAACCGGAGTATCAGCTGGTTCAGCTACAATAACTGCAACTACGCAAGATGGAAGTTATACTTCTACTTCTGCAATTACGGTTAGTGCGCCAGCTACAAATTATGTGTTAAATCCTGGTTTTGAGTCAAACACAGCACCTGCTGCATCCCCTACTAACTGGTTTGAGTGGACAGGTTCTGTAAATAATTATATTATTAATTCAGGCGTGGTTGCCGGTAATGTAGGATTAGGAAATGCGGTAGGTGGTACTCCACGTACAGGAACCAATTATTTATCAATTGCTCAAACGGGTACATGGCCAACTACTTATGATGTATTGAACAAACAGGATTTAACAGGCTTGCCTAATGGTACATATACCTTGAGTGGATGGTTTAGAGGGAATGGAGGCTCAGGATATTTCAATATAGGAGGAATATTTGTTAATTTCACAATGCCTATGACACAATGGACACAAATTACAATTAGAAATTTTAATGTAACTAATGGTACTGCAACAGTTCAAATTCAATATAATTCAACGGCAGGGACACAATTGGATGTTGACGATATTCTATTAACATTAGAACCAAAAGTGTTGGTGTTATCCGGCAGTCAAACCTCTTCTGCTTTAACGAATTCGAGTGCCGAAATTACCATTGGAAGCACCGCAGAATTAACTGTAGATGCATCAAGAACGGTTCAAAGTGTAACTTTAAATCCCGGAGCAAAACTTACCATAAGTGCAGGACAAACATTCACGGCAACGAATGGTATAACACTTGAAAGTACAGCTGGTGGTGGTACTGCTACTTTTGTTGACGAAACTGCTGGAAGCGGTCAGACAATAACCGGTTCAGTGCAACAATATCTGGCAACTACGCGCAATTGGTACGTATCGAGCCCAGTAAGTAATGCCGTAGCACCTGCTGGCTACACCTATTATCGCCGCAATGAACCAGCAGTTAGCTGGACGGCTGTAAGTGCTGGTGCTGGCTTAACTGCTGGTGTAGGTTATATTGCTTTACCAACTTCTACGGGTCCTATTACATTTACGACTCAATCGGGAGGAAAATTAAACACTGGCACAATCACCATTCCACTTACATGGCAAGGAGCTTCAAACAAAGGTTATAATCTGATTGGAAATCCATATCCATCGCACCTAACATGGAACAAGGCTTTTACAGATGCCAATGTAGCTAAAATTGAACCAAGTATTTGGTATAGAACTAACAGTGGTGGAAGTAATAGTAGCGGTTGGTCGTTCAAAACTTATAATGCATTTACTGGAGTTGGTGTTCCCGAAGGAACTACAGGAATTATTCCTCCAATGCAGGCATTTTGGGTTTTAGCAAAAGTAGATGGACAAAGTATACAATTTACAAACTCCATGCGTTCGCACCAAACTTCCAATCCATTAAAAGCACCTGCTGCACAGAAATCGGAAAATAAAATAATGCGTTTGCAAGTTTCCAACGAAACAGCATCGGACGAAACTGTACTGCTGTTTAACGCCAATGCAATGGATAGTTATGATATTTACGATTCGCCCAAAATGTTGAATAATGATAGTAATGTGCCTGACATATTTACTGTAATTGATACTAAAAAGATAGTTATCAATGGAATGAGTGAAGTGAAGTACAATGTGGAAATTCCAATTGGATTTAGTACAGCTACTGCAAATGATTTTAGTATTTCGATCTCTGAAATGAGTAATTTTGAATCAGGTACAAGAATAATTCTGAAAGATAAATTACAACCAAATGCCGAAATTGAACTAACAGAAGGTCAAGTTTACAATTTCAGTTCGCCAGCAATTACGCCTGCAACTGATCGTTTCAGTTTGCAATTTAGAGCACCAGGAGTTTCTACAGGACTTGACAAATCTAACAAACTCAACGCACAAGTATTTGTAAATGCAGCCAATCAGATTACGATTATTGCTCCTGTAAAATCAAATTTCAGTATTTATAATGCTATGGGGCAGCAAGTAACGAATGGCTTTACGACGTCAAACTATCAAACGTCAAACATCAAACTTGCCGCAGGCATGTATGTGGTAAATGTAAATAATCAATCAACAAGGGTAATCATTAAATAAAATAATTCTGCCCCCAGCCCCTAAAGGGGTGTAAGAAAAGACCATTCGGCACTAATCTAATTCCCCTTTAGGGGTTAG
>CAYXQZ010000146.1:0-2966 GCA_964466415.1 uncultured Paludibacter sp. | reverse complement strand
GATAAACTCAGCGAACTTTGTGGTAATAAATTGTAAATGGTAAATAGTTAAATTGTAAATAATACTTATGGAAAAGAAAAAATACAGAGCACCTCGTATCGAATGGATTCCGCTTGATAACGAAATTTCATTAGCATTAGCATCAGCACCTCCAGAAGGTCCTGGAGAATTAGGATTATTGATGCCCCAACATACAGATACAAATCCATATAAATCGGATATTGTCTAACATATAGTTTGTTCAAAAATAAGTTATTTAAGGGAAGGGAGGAATGTTTGATAGTAAACTATCAGGCATTCTTTCTTGTTGTGAAAGCCAATTTTGAAATATTTACAGCAAAAATGGCAATAAAACTATGAAATATAAAAATATTTTATAGTTTTGTACTCTAACGCGTTAAATCTAAAAATGGAGGAACAAACTTTACTTATTGAATTAAAGAATGGCAACAAACAAGCTTATTCTTTATTATTCAATAAATACTACAAAGATTTAGTGTTGTTTGGAGGAAATTTTCTTCCAAACAAGAGCTTTTGTGAGGATATAGTACAAAATGTATTTCTGAAATTATGGCGTGATAGGGAAAGTATTGAAATTGAAACATCGCTTAAATCATTTTTATTACGCTCAGTTCAAAACAGTTGCTTGGATGAATTGCGACACAAAGGCGTTGTTCGTGAACATGAATCATATTCAATGACGTATTCAGTTTCGGACCATATTGACACCGAAAACTATGTTTTATTTTCAGATTTGGAAAGTCATTTATCAGAAGCTTTAAGTAAATTGCCTGAATCGTGCAGGGAAGCTTTTGAAATGAATAGATTGGAAGGATTAAAATATAGGGAAATTGCCGAAAAACTACATGTTTCGGAAAGAACAATTGAGGTGCGCATAGGAAAAGCATTATCTCTATTGCGAAGTCATTTAAAGGAGTTTTTTGTTACATTATTTCTGTTTTGGAATTTGTGGTAATAAATTGGCATACCAAATGCGTTAATTAATTAAAATTCGATGTGGTTTTTGATTTATTAATCGTCTTGTTTGTATATAGGTAAAATTTTATGAGTAAAGAAGAAAAAATTGTTAGGTTAATTGTTAAATTGTTCTCAGGGAATATAAGCCCCAAGGAGAAGGATGATATTGATGCATGGATAATGGAATCGGCAGAGAACAAACGTAGTTTTCAGGAATTGCAGAATTTATGGCAAATTACGCACCCTGCCTTCGCGCCCGAATCAATTGACGAAAAAGCTGCTGAGAGAGAGTTTATGGAACAAGTAAAAGAACGGAAACTAATCCATTCAACCTTATTTGTTTGGTGGCAGCGAGTTGCGGCAATATTAATTATACCCGTAATAACATTAGCTGGATATTTATTATACAACGAATCTTTTCGAACAAATTCAACAGATATTGCTTTTCAGGAGGTAACCTCTCCTTTTGGAATGAGTTCGAAGGTGAATTTGCCTGATGGATCGACTGTGTGGTTAAACTCTGGCAGTAAATTAAAATTTCCTGTTACATTTCAATCAAACGAACGCAATGTGTTTTTAAAAGGCGAAGCTTATTTCAAGGTTAAATCAGACAAAAGACATCCTTTTAATGTAATAACTGAAAATTTAAATGTACAAGCTACAGGAACTGAATTTAATGTAGAAGCATATTTGGCCGATAGTATTACAGCGGTAACATTAATAGAAGGTATTGTTGCCGTAAATATGGGAGAGTCGGTAAAAGAGAAATTAGAACCTAATCAACGCATAATATTAAATTCCAATACGAGGACTTATACTAAAATTGAAGCCGATGGCAAACATTGGGGTGCTTGGAAAGACGGAATCCTTGCTTTCAGAGACGAACCCCTCGAAGATGTATTTAAGAGGATAGGTAGAACTTATAATGTAAGTATTCATGTAAAAGACCCAGCAATTAGTCGACAATTATACAGAGCAACATTCGAAGGCGAATCTTTTGATGAGATTTTGAAATTAATGCAACTTTCGGCACCAATACTATACAAAAGAATTGAACGCACTAAACAAACAAACAATGAGTTTAGCAAAGAACAAATTGAGGTTTATAGTTTTAAATAATAAATGAATTAAAAAGCACAATCCCACATAGAAACGTAAATAAATGCGTTTTTTCTATGTGGGATTTCTTTTTTGTAACGTCTTTTATTTAGAAAGACGAAAAATGCGATTGTGTCTTTTGGGGATTCTTTCATTATTTAACCACTAAAAATTTAATATTAAATGAAAACAGTTACTTGACAACCTCCAAGTTAGATTTAGTACAGTTTATATTACTGTATAACAAGACTCTATTTACATTAAAATAACAAACAAAAATAATCTTAAAATGCGTATGAACTATCAATTAAAAAATGAGATGTATCCTATTGGGAGATTTTTCCAATGGATAAATCAGAGCAAAACCTTATTGGTTTTAATTTTGTGTTTTGTAATGCAAATTAGCACCACTAGTTTTTCACAAACAACTGCACTTTCCCTTGAATTAAAGGATGTTACTATTGAGCAAGTTTTAAACCAAATTGAATCGAATTCAACTTACCGCTTTTTGTACAATAAGCAATTGGTAAATGTGAATTCGAAAGTTTCGATTTCGTCAAAGAATCAGCCAATTGCAAAAGTTCTTGAACAGATTTTTAAAGGAACAGAAATTGCTTACACCATTAATGGCAAGCAAATTGTGCTCTCGAAAGCTGAAAAGAGCCAAGTAAAACCAGGTTCGAAAGGAATAAGTGGTATTGTGACTGATTTGAATGGCGACCCAATTATCGGGGCCAGTGTATTGGTAAAAGGTACTACTAATGGTACCATTACCAATGCAAATGGCAGTTATTCATTGTTTAATATGCCCGAAAATGCTATTTTGCAGTTTTCATATATTGGTATGCGAAAAAAAGAAGTTGCAGTTGGGTCAAAATCAGCTGTGAATA
>CAYXQZ010000145.1:0-7458 GCA_964466415.1 uncultured Paludibacter sp. | reverse complement strand
GAAACATTAAACAGTATTCAAAGTCCGTTTAAACAAGAAATAGGTTTAGTTTAATAAATTTGTTTTTTTGAAGTTAAGTATTCACCCACTCTGAGTTTTATAGAACACTTAGAGCGGGTGATTTTTTTTGAATAAAAATTTGTTATGTATAGGATATTTAAAAAAAATCAACAAATAAGTCTTTAATAGTAACTCATAAGTACGGAAATATACCTATCTTTGTGCTAAATATAAAGAATTATTTTATGAAAAAGTATTTAGAAGAGCTGCATAAACTACGTGTATTCCGATTGAATGAGGTCGAGAGTCTGGTTGGGAACTTGAATTCTGCCAAAGATTTGTTACAGAATTACAAGAAGCTAAAGCTTATTTGTCAGGTTCGACGTGACTTGTATGCGGCTACCGATTTGGTTAGCAAACAAAGTTTGTCCAATAAATTTGAGATTGCCGGTAAAATAACCCCTACATCTTATCTTTCGTACCAATCGGCATTAGAATTTCACGGCTTGGCGCATCAGGTATTTTACGATTTGTGGGTTTCGAGCCGCAATCGCTTTAGCTCCTTCGACTTTGAAGGTATTCGCTATCAGTATTGCGAATCGAAATTTATGGAAGGAATAATTAGCCCTCGCACAAGCTCTTTTATTCGTGTGACAAATTTAGAACGTACTGTAATTGATTGTGTTGATAAAATTGAGCGATGTGGCGGCATTGAAGAACTGATACAATGCTTTTCGCTCATTACGTATCTGAACGAAGAATTATTGCTGGATTATCTGCAAGCATACAACAAACAATTTTTATATCAGAAAGCAGGATTTATTTTGGAATATTTTAAGCAGGAAATGAAACTTAGTAAGGACTTTTTTGACGTTTGTAAACAAAAAATGGGTAGAAGCACACGCTATTTGACAGACCAGTCCGAGTCAACGCATTACGTTAAAGCGTGGAAACTATGCGCTCCAGTAAATATTCTTTCGGTTTTAGAACAAGGAGGAGAAAACTATGTATAAATATAACAAAAACGACTTAGATTTACTTGCTGCAAATACAGATTTTCTGCGCGATAATTTAGAAAAAGTACTACGGCTATGCGATATACTGCAATATATGAATGCTAATCCATTATTGTATAATCATTTGGCATTAAAAGGGGGTACTGCTATCAATCTTGTTGTTTTTAATCTACCTCGTTTATCTGTCGATATTGATTTAGATTTTACAAAACAGTGTTCCCGCGAAGAAATGTTTGAGTTACGGCAGCAAATAAACAATGACATTGTAAAATACATGATTTCGCAGAGCTATCGGCTTAATCCAACGTCAAAGAATCCGCATTCGCTTGATTCATGGGGTTTTTTCTATCAAAATGCAGCAGGAAACATCGACAATATCAAAATAGAAATCAACTACTCGATGCGAAACCACGTTTTTGAACCCATTGATAAAGTAGTGAATATCGAATCATTGTCACTTCGTTTTCAGGTAAGGACTTTAGATAATTCAGAACTTTTTGGAAGTAAAATAAAAGCACTTATTGAGCGAACAGCTGCAAGAGATTTGTACGATGTCTATACAATGCTTAAACACGGTATTTTCTCAGATGCAGAACAACAAATGCTTCGTAAAACAGTACTTTTTTATTTAGCAGTAGGGGGCAATACTCCTCCACTGAATGCATACAAATTCGATGCTATTGATAAACTGAATTTCAATCAGATAAAGCGTAAATTAATACCCGTATTAAAGAAAAGTGATAAGTTTGATTTTGCAACTGCAAAAAGAGATGTTAAGATATATTTAACCACATTGATGATGCTTTCTGATGATGAAAAACTTTTTGTTGAAAAATTTAATCAAAATAAATATCATCCTGAGCTTCTATTTGATAAACCTGAAATTGTCGACAGAGTTAAAAACCACCCTATGGCAATTTGGAAATGTAACTCTTGATATCTACTTTCCATTCTTTGAAAACATATTACAGGGCGATTTGAATCCGCTGCTTCCGGCTAATGACGATGGATATCGCTATGCTGCCCGATTGGAACAAATGATAATTGTACCGACTAAGGAAACCGGAAATTATGAAATAAAGTTTCAACAGCCTGCTCCAAGTGAAGTATTCAACAGCGTTCAAAGTTCGTTTAAAGAGGAAATTGCTTTAGTTTAATAAATTAGTTTTTTTGAGGTAATGTAAGGAATGTACGATATTTAGTAATGAGTTTCGGGCATTATTTTTTTTATTAAGGTAAAATAGTATGTGGAGTTTTATGGTGCGCTCGGCTTTTTTATTTAGTTGACAAGTTTTTTATCCATAAATTCAAATATATGGAATCCAACCACTTCAGATGTGCCTAAATGCTTGCAAAATAAAATTTGTTGGCAATTTGTCAGGCTATATCCTAACTATAATTTGTATATGTCAGGTTAATACCTTACTTTTGTATTTAATAAGTCAGACTAAAAACTTACAAAATGAGTAAAAACAAACTTCAGTTAGAACAATTAGGGGCCAAAATGGAAGTGTATGCTCCAATAACCAAAGTGGCAGTTCCGCCAACTGGATGGATAAAAGCTGTTCGTTTAGGGCTGGGCATGACATTAAAACAATTAGCAAACCGCATTTCTGTTAGTAAACAAAGTGTACTAGAGATGGAACAAAGGGAAAAAGATGGTACAATTTCGTTGAAACTATTACGAGATTCTGCTAGAGCACTTGACATGGAATTAGTTTATGGTTTTGTTCCAAAAGATGGAACGTTGGATGCATTAATTGAACGAAAAGCAAGGGAATTAGCTATCAATATTGTCAATAGAACATCCAACACCATGAAATTAGAGGATCAAGAAAACTCTGAAAAAAGGATCAAAAAAGCTATTGAAGAAAGAACAACTATACTGAAAACCGAAATGCCAAAAATATTATGGGATTAGAGTTTGAATATATCAGTGGACAAACACCATTGGATGAGGAAGAAAAACAAGGATTGCTCATACCTACCATTGCTAACCGTGGTGAATTAGATGAATTTGAGCAACAAAATATTGAAGAAGCAATTCAATGGGTTCTTACTCGATCACTTAAAGCAGATACAATCTTAACTGAGAAGTTTGTTAGAAATCTTCATAAACGCATGTATGGAAATGTATGGTCATGGGCGGGTGACTTTAGAAAAACCGACAAAAATATAGGTATTAATAAATGGCAGATTCCTTCAGCATTGAAAGTATTATTAGATGATACCTTATACTGGATTGAAAACGAAACATTCACACCTGATGAAATTGCAGTGCGTTTTAAACATAGAATAGTAAGCATACATTGTTTTCCAAATGGAAATGGAAGACATAGCCGATTGATGGCTGACATCATTGTGAGTAAAATATACAAATTTCCCGTATTTTCGTGGGGTGCAGAAAACTTGGTAAAAAAAAGTCACACTAGAACAAATTATTTAAATGCAATTAAAATAGCAGATAATGGTAATTACAACCCATTAATTTCATTTGCAAAATCATAAGTTCTCCAATGGCTGTAAGCAGAGCTACACGGCCAGCATCTGGCGCAAGTTTACAGGCTACGGCAAGCGAGGGAAAAATGAAACAAAAGAAAGTGAGATATAAATGATTTGTTGTTCCCGATGCATTGAGATTATCATTCAGAAATATATCTTATTATAACCATAGTTCTTACCTTAAATAGTTAAAAAACACAAAAAATAAAAGCATTGTTGAAAGATTTCATTCAATAATGCTTTTATGTTAAAAAGAAATTGACTATTTTTGTTGTACGGATTAATTAAATCGCTGTAGTTAATTCGGTTATCATTTTACAACGAAAATTATGGCATTACCTGTTAATATTGAAGATTTGGTTCACGGTAGTACCGTTGAATGGGAAAGGTTAGAGTTTAAGCAGGGATGGAATCCCGAGAATATAATTCATTCAATCTGTGCTTTTGCCAATGATTTGCACAATTGGGGTGGAGGTTACATTGTGGTAGGTGTTGCCGAGAATTCAGGTAAACCAATAATGCCACCTATAGGCCTCGAAGCCGAACAAACAGATGCCATTCAGAAAAAAGTATTGGAACTGGGTCATAAAATTCAGCCAAATTATTTTCCGGTTATGCAGCCTTATCTGTTGCAAGAAAAGCAAATTCTTGTACTTTGGTGTCCGGCAGGAGATAACCGAATGTATACTGCACCGGTTAGTTTGGGTACTGGTGCCGCCAGAGAACCTTATGTTCGTATTGGTTCCAATAGTGTTGTTGCCAGAGGCGAAACCTTACGACAACTTTTGGAACTTACAGCCCGTATTCCTTTTGATGACAGAATAAATCAACAAGCGGGCATTCAGGATCTGGATTTAGGAATTATTCAGGCTTATTTACAGGAAGTGAAAAGTGATTTGTTTGAAGAGAGTAAATCGCTGTCCTTCGAAGATTTATGTCGGGCAATACTCATTGCTAAAGGTTTAGATGAAAATATCAAACCGGTAAATGTGGGTCTGTTGTTTTTCTCCAAGCAGCCTGAAAAGTTTTTTGATCGTTGTCAGATAGAATTGGTGTGGCACAAGGATGGTTCCGGTTCAAACTTTACTGAACATTATTTCAAAGGACCATTACACGTGCAACTAAGGGATACATTGTCTTTTATCAAATCTCAGATTATTGGTGAGCAGGTAATAAAGCACATTAACAAAGCGGAAGCAGAACGCTTTTATAATTTCCCATATACTGCGGTAGAAGAAGCGTTGTCAAATGCGGTATATCACAAAAGCTACGAACTGGGTTCACCTATTGAAGTTCAGGTCTGGCCGGACAAAATTGAAGTGTTGAGTTTCCCCGGGCCAGTTCCGCCTGTAAATGCCTCTGTTTTAAAAACACAACAGAGAATTATTGCCCGTGAATATCGCAATCGCCGTATCGGTGATTTTCTCAAAGAATTTCGACTCACCGAAGGCAGGGGTACAGGCTTGCCAAGTATTTATAAAGCAATGGCTGATAATGGTTCTCCAGTACCAATGTTTGAAACAGATGCTGAAGCTACTTATTTTTTAGTTACTCTACCTGTTCATACAGCAATTAGTAACGAAGAAAGTAACGAAGAAAGTAACGGAGTAAAAATGCTGTTATTCAGCAATATAGATAATATTATTGCTTTTAGTAACGGAGTTAGTAACCAAGTAAGTAACCAAGTAAGTAACCAAGTAAGTAATGAAGTTGTTGAAATCATTAATAGAGAAGTCCACGATAGAGTAAAGGAGATGCTTGAGCTACTTTCTACAAGTTTGAAAAGAGAGCAACTATTTGAGAAAATGGAATTAAGTAATCAAACCAAAAATAGTTTGAAGTATTTGGAACCATTAATTAAAATTGGGTGGGTGGAGAAACAATATCCTGGAATTAAAAACCGAAATCAAGCGTATATGATATCGAATTCTGGAAAAAAAATACTGTCTTTGATAAGTAAAGGATAATAAAAACTATAACAATTCTAGAAGCAACTTACAACGAAATTAACTATGAATTTTGATATCTACTTTCCATTATTTGAAAACATATTACAGGGCGATTTGAATCCGCTGCTTCCGGCTAATGACGATGGGTATCGTTACGCAGCCAGATTGGAACAAATGATAATTGTACCTACTAAGGATAGCGGAAATTATGGAATAAAGTTTCTGCCACTTACTCCAAGTGAAACATTAAATAGCATTCAAAGTCCTTTTAAACAGGATATAGGTTTAGTTTAATAGTTTAGTTTTTAAGGTTAAGTATTCACCCACTCTGAGTTTTTTATAATAAAAAAGGCTTAAGTGGGTGATTTTTTTCAACAACCCATTTCTGTTAAAAAGAAAATTAAAAATTTATCGTATCAGTTTCGTTTGTTATCGGTTCATATCGTATCATAACTTTCGAATATATTTCGTATCAAATCGTTCCATATCGTATCATTATCTGAGAAATTTATTATCTTTGCCGCATGAATAATAACGTACACACATTTAGATTAGACATCAATTGGGAATTGATAAATTTGATTAGCCAGATTGATAGATTCGATGCTTCATGGGCTTCAATTGAAAGAAGAGAAGGACAAAGTTTAAAACATTTGAAAACCATTGCTACCGTACGAAGTGTTGGAGCTTCTACCCGTATTGAAGGTTCAAAAATGACTGATGATGAAGTTGAAGTGCTGCTTAAAAATATTGAAATAACAAAATTAGTAGATCGAGACTCTCAAGAAGTTGTGGGATACTTTGAAGTACTTGATATAATATCAGAATCATTTCAGGATATTGATATAAGTGAAAATAGTCTAAAGAATTTACACAATATCCTAATGAAACACAGCGTAAAGGACGATTGGCATAAGGGCGATTACAAACAACATAATAATGCAGTTGAAGCAATCTATCCAGATGGGACACGTACTATAATATTTCAAACAACCGAAGCAGGCTTTCAAACTCAAGAGGCAATGCAATCATTGATTCACTGGTATAGAAATGATACAAAAACACACTTGCTTGTAAAATGTGCTTTATTTGCTTATGAATTTGTTTCAGTACATCCATTTCAGGATGGAAATGGGAGGTTGAGTAGGTTAATAGCCAGTTTGCTATTACTGAAAGAAGGTTATAGCTGGATTCAATATGTTAGTTTTGAACATGAAATAGAAAGCAGAAAGACTGAATATTATCGGGTTTTGCGTTCGTGTCAATCTCAAAGGCCAAATGAAAATGTAACTGAATGGCTTGTTTTCTTTTTGGATGCATTAAGAAATATCCAAACTCAATTAATGAAAAAATTACAAACAAGTGGAGTTGAAACGCAACTATCGGCTAGAGATAAATCAATTTTAAGTTATATTGGAAGCTATCCGGGTAGTAAATCTGGGGTAATTGCAAAAAAACTTGGCATCCCAAATCCAACAGTTAAAAGGATTTTAACAGAATTAATTCGTTTAAAATTGATAGAGAAGAATGGTGTTGGACCAGGGACAAACTACCATTCCATATAATTGTATGTAACCGGCTGCTGAAATTAGAAACATAATCTCAAAAGCTTTAGTCAAGTAACTGTGGCAGCTAATCTTGTATCTATCTGCAAATAACCCTGATAAACTTTTACAACAAAATTAACTATGAATTTTGATATCTACTCCAAGTGAAACATTAAACAGTGTTCAATATCCGTTTAAAGAAAATACAGGTTTAGTTTAATAATTAGTTTTTTAAGTTTACGTAAGAATGCCCGAAAATCAGCAATGAGTTTTCGGGCATTCTTCTTTTTAAGCAAGGAAAAAAGTATATGATGTTTAGTGTTCCGCTCCGTTCACTCAGTTGATGGAGAAGATTTGTAGTTTTAACCCCTACTTTGGAACAAGATATATGATTTTATACCCCTACTTTGGAACAAAATAATTGATTTTATACCCCTACTTTGA
>CAYXQZ010000144.1:2265-7630 GCA_964466415.1 uncultured Paludibacter sp. | reverse complement strand
ATTTAAATCAAATTTTCCACCTGCAATTCTACCAGCTACCCGACCAATGATTGCCCCGTGATAGATGCCTTTTGCTTTCAAGTAATCATCAATGCTCTTAAAACCCAGCACCACATCGGCCATTTCTCCATTTCTAGATGGAGCGCATAAGCTTACAATTCGACCGCCATAATTGGTAATAGCCACTTCCAATTGTCCGTTTTTCAAAAAATAAAGGCCAACTTGTTTGCCATTTATAGTTTTCTGGAAATCAGCTGCCTTTAACGAAAAGCAACTCCCTTGTGGAGAGTTGCTTTTGCTAAATAGTGAAATTCCGACAAAAAGAGTTGCCAATAGCAATAGATTTCTTGACTTGTTCATTGGATTATTTTAATTCAATTGTTTCAACATTTTTAAAATCACCGCGTACCGATTCAAAATCTTTTTTCATTTGACTCAAAATCTTCGGTTGTTTTTTTGCCTGATTAATTTTTTGTCCAATATCCTTCTTCAAATTATAGAGCTGATAGTCCGGCGAACAACCAATTTCGATATTCACTTCTTCCAACACTGCATCTCCCGGATAAGGTGGAATCATTAACCAATCGCCTTTACGAAAAGCAGTTTTGGTATTGGCTTCTATCACAAGACTTTTGCGACCTTTGATGCTTTTACCCATAAAAACATCCAACAATTGTTGGCTATCTGTAGGTTTTGCAGCTGCTCCAACTAATTTGGAAAGCGATTCGAGCAAGTCGACCTGACAAACCAATGCATTGGAAACCTGCGGTTTAATTTTGCCTTTCCAATAGGTGAAAAACGGAACTCTACATCCGGCTTCATACAAACTATATTTACCACCTTTTAATGGCCCGTTGGGTTTATGATCGCCCAATTTTTCAACAGCATCATCGTAATAGCCATCATTTAATACGGCTCCATTATCGCTCGAAAATACGATTAGGGTATTTTCCAAAATGCCCTCTTTTTCAAGTGTTTTGATAAATTCACCTACACACCAATCGGCTTCTAAAATAACATCGCCTCGAGGTCCTAAGCCCGATTTACCCACAAACCGCGGATGTGGTGTGCGGGGCACATGTGGTTGATGCATGGCGTAAAACAAGAAAAATGGTTTTGATTTATGCTCTTTTACATAGTTCTGTGCTTTCACTAAAAAGTAATCTGCCATGTCTTCGTCCACCCAATTGGCACTTTTTCCACCTTTTACATAGCCTATGCGCGGAACTCCGTTTACGATGGAACTATTATGTCCGTGATGCCACTTCATACGAAGCAATTCGGGATTTAATTTGCCGGTTGGCTCACCTTCAAAATTGGTGTCGTAATTAACCTGAATTGGGTCGTTAGGATCCAAACCAACTACATTTCCATTTTCAATAAAAACTGTCGGTACACGATCCTGAGTAGCGGCTATCACACACGAATAATCAAAACCAACCTCGTTAGCTCCCGGGGTAATTTTCTTATTCCAATCAACAATACCTGTACCCATTCCCAGATGCCATTTGGCCACTACTGCTGTTTGATAACCCGCACTGCGAAGCACTTTTGGTAGGGTTTGTTGTTCAGTACCTATCAAAAGAGGTGCAGTACCAGGCAAAATTTTTGCATCTTTATTGCGCCATGGGTATACGCCTGTAAGCAAACCATAGCGACTTGGTGTACTCGTAGCCGAAGTAGCATAACCGTTTGTAAACCTTACACCATTATTGGCAAGAGCGTCAATATTTGGAGTTTTAATCTTACCTCCATAGCAACTAATATCACCATAACCCAAATCGTCGAGATAAATAAAAACGATATTCGGTTTTGAAGTGTTGTTTGCTGCTACTACAGGTAAAATAGGTATTGCTAATAGTGATAAGATTGAATTTGAAATTCTCATTCTTCCGTATTTTTCTTTTTAGCTTTTTTCTCTTTTTTAATCAATGGAAATATATCAGATTCAACACGTCCATTCTTTGCTATATTCAGAAATTCTGCTTTTAATTCGGGCATTGAAGCAGATAAATCTGTTTTTTCATACGGATCTTTTGCCAAATTGTAGATTTCGATAGTTGGCTCTTGATTTTTCACATTTTTGATTACAGCTTTCATATCACCTTTACGGATTCCCTGAGCTTGTGCACGTTCCCAATAGAGGTACTCGTGTTGAACCTGTTTTTTATTTTTACCTAAAAGTGTTGGTAAATAAGATATACCATCAATGTTATCTGGTTTTTTTACTTTGACAATATCTGCACAAGTAGGCAGAAAGTCCCAAAAGGCAGTTATGTGATTAGATGTACTACCAGCTTTTATTTTTCCTTTCCAACTTGCAATCACCGGACTTTTTATACCACCTTCGTACATTTCAGTTTTACGTCCATGCAGCTGTCCGCCTGTTTGTAAGTAGCTGTCTTCATCCGGTCTAAGTGCTGAGCCATTATCACTTGCAAAAATTATCAAGGTATTATCCAACAGATTCAACGCTTTCAGTTTTGCAACAATTTCTCCTACTTGTGTGTCAAGACGCGAAGTCAACGATGCATATTTAGGCACAGAAAAATCTTCTGTATGAGCCTCACCTACAGGGAAACCAGTTTTTTTTGCATAATATGCCAACACATCATCATCTGGTTGATGATAGGGTGAATGTGGTAAAGTCGGTGCAAAGTAGAGGAAGAAAGGTTTGTTCTTGTTTTTATCAATAAATTTTAATGCTTCCTCTTCAATAACCACCGGTGTATAGACTGTAAATGGTGTTTTGATATTGCCCGTTAAAGTTACAGAGTCGTCATTTTGACGAAGGTAAGTGGTATAATAATCATGTGCATGACGTTGACAGTTATATCCGTAAAATTCATCAAACCCTTGTTTGTTTGGTGAGCCTTCTGAGCCAGGAAATCCTAATCCCCATTTACCATAAGCTCCAGTGGTATAACCAGCACTTTTCATTACCTCAGCAACAGTAACATGACTTGCCGGAATGGGTTCATTTCCCTCAAATGGAAATGGTAGATTGTCTCTTACCCAAGCATGTCCGGTATGCATTCCAGTCATTAATGCACCTCTCGAAGGCGCAGAAATATTTGAGCCGCAATAGGCATTTGTAAATCTCATTCCCTGTTTTGCTAATGCATCGATATTGGGAGTTTCAATTACTTTGCCACCAAAACAACCAGCTTCGTGATATCCCAAATCATCAGCCAGAATGAATACAATATTCGGTTTATCGGTTGATTTAGAAACAGTTTTCTTTTCTTTTGCACCTGCATTTAATGCTAAAAGTGAAACTGCAGGTAATAATAAATTGTTGAATTTCATTTGTTTATAATTTTGCCCCCTAACCCCCAAAGGGGGAATTGAGAGAAGTTTGTAATTCTATAATTTTGCCCTTGTGAGGCCAAATACTTATTTGGTTTTTATTCCCCATCTCGCGATTCAACCCAATCTGCGGGCATTGGAACGGTTTTAAATCCGTATTTTTCGAAAAACCTCTCATACAGATTATAGTATTTCTCCTTGTACATTTTTTTAAGTTTCTCTTCGCGTGCTTGCGGATAATAATCAAAAATATCCCCATTTCCCAATGCACGTGGATCTTTCTGTTTTTTCAAAGCCTTATCCATTTTTGATTTAAGCTCTTTTATCACGGAAACATATTGGGGATTGTTAGCTAAATTGTGGACACAATCGGGGTCTTTTTCCATATCGAAAAGTTCATCGGTTGGGCGTTTCCCAAAAGCCAACAAGTAATACTTGTAATCCATATCTGTTTCCTTTAATTCGGTTAGATATGTTTTAGTTGGTGAGTCGTCCGTATTATTATATCCGTATTGAGGATCTCCGGCTGGCCATCTATTTTCTTTATAGTTATGCACATAAAGATATTTATCAGTTCTGATGGCACGCGCAGGATAACCTACGTTTATTTGATCACCTTCTACTCGTCCCATATCGTGACGTTCTTTGCCGACTAATGAGAAATCGCGGGTTTTATCAATTCTACCTGATTTTTCAGAGAGCAACAGATTAAGAAAACTTTTTCCTGTCATTTGTTTATGAGGTTTCAAACCGGCTGCTTCCATAATGGTTGGAGCCACATCAGGAAAATTTATGAAATCGGTTACAGTTCTGCCCGGTTTTATTTTATCACCCCAACGTACTACAAATGCTTCGTGAAAATCTTCGTTATAAATTTGACCTTTAATTCGCGGAAATGGCATTCCCTGATCGGAAGTCGCAATAATTATGGTATTATCAATAAAACCATATTTGGTTAACAGTTCTAACGCTTTACCTATCATCATATCGTGGTATTCAACCTCTAAAGCATAATCTGCTAAATCGCCACGCACCAACTCATTGTCAGGAAAAAACTCCTGAACATTGACTAAATTCAACTCTATTCCGGCTTTTTTGTAGGAATCTTTCTCGTATTTACGATGTGCTTCATGCGTTCCAAACCAGAAGCAAAATGGTTTACTTTTGTCTAATTTCTTCAAATATGCTTCGAAATTGGAGGCATAATCCTTTTTGCTAATGCCTTTTGTGGGGGGTGTTAATGATAAATCATTGTATTCCCAACCAGCAGGATTGTGTTTACCGTAATAAACTCCCGGACTCCATCCTTTTCCGGTAAAACCAATATCATATCCGGCTTTTTCTAACTCAGTAGGATAAAAAGTGAATTTTTCGGGCATTACAGGAATGTGATTTGCAGCTTCTTCGAGTTGCCATGAATATCGACCTGTAAGGAAACAAGCTCTGGAAGGCGAACTTTTTGGATTACAAACATAGGCATTTGTAAACATCACACCTTCGTTGGCAATGCGGTCGAAGTTTGGAGTTTTAATATATTTACTACCATAAACACCCATGCTGTTGCGCGAAATATCGTCGCCCATAATCACTAATATATTAGGCCGTTTGGTTTGGCTTATAGCATTAGCCGATAAACATACACCCGCCAAAGCCAGGCTATACTGAGTAGTTTTTAAAACTGAATGTATCATGCTGTTGAATTTTTTTAGTTTTTCCTAATAATATCTACTTCTATACCATTGAAAATGTCATCTTTCTTATCGGTATTAACCAACATAAAATCAGAACCAAATTTTCCTTTTCCATTTACTATAGGACTTTTGATAGTAATAGTTTCTGTTTTCCATTTATTATCCCCAATACCTTTAACCTTTAGAGCAGATTTCATTTTTTTTCCGCCTTTGATATAGTTCAACGACCACGTAGAACCTGCAGTTTTATCGAGCCATGTAATTTTAAAAGTAAGGCTTTCAGGTTTTGA
Source organism: uncultured Paludibacter sp. (assembly GCA_964466415.1). Taxonomy (GTDB): domain Bacteria; phylum Bacteroidota; class Bacteroidia; order Bacteroidales; family Paludibacteraceae; genus Paludibacter. The sequence continues at coordinate 2,340 of CAYXQZ010000144.1, read as the reverse complement.
ATCCACAAACATTTCGTCATCAAATTTGAAATACATGGTATTTTTACCTGTTGCATTTTCGAACGAACGTGCAAA
>CAYXQZ010000144.1:0-2165 GCA_964466415.1 uncultured Paludibacter sp. | reverse complement strand
CCTTCGTGAAACACAGATATAGCAGCAGTGGCAGTTGCAGGATATACCTGTTGCGAATATTTATTGTACATTTTAAAAATATCTCTAATTTCTTGATGCTCCATAGCATATTGAATTGCATTTTTAGAGCAATTATAAGAAGATAGACCGGTATTTAGTCCACTAAGAGCTGACCAATAAAAACCAAGTTCTGTATTAATGTTAAATATTGGCTTACGCCAGGATTCATCCATTTCGGCTGCTGAAAACAGTTTCATTCCTTTGGGATTGATGAGGTATGGCGTCCATTGCTCTTTAAATGATTGTTCGCCAGATAAATGATGCCCTCTGTTGTAAGCTCCTCCTTTAATACCAAAACCAATTTTAGGGTCGATAGTTTTCATCACCCAATTGTATGCAATAGGTTGTTTTTCAGGGTCTACACCATTAAAAGTTAATACAATCTGACGATCTTTTACATCATTGAAATATTTCTTAAATTGAGTAAAAGACTCTAAGCGAAAACGTTCCCATTCCGTCTTTCTATCAATACTATACTTTTCCTCTTTAGGTTCTCCCTTGTAAGGTGCTTCGTCGCCGGTGGCTCCTGTTTTCACCTGAACAAATGCAATGCAATCAAATTTCTCTTTCGGCTGATTTCTCAGGAAAAGTGAGAATTGCTTGATTAACTCAAAATAGTATTTTTTGTGGGCATCGCATACGTAATAAGGGTAGTTTATGAATTTTTTATCATGTTTATAAGGCTTATCGCTGTCAACTTTTACCAATGGAACACCATTTTCGTACAACCAATAAGGGGAATCAGGTCCTACATTGATACTGATTTTTACAATTTTATTATATTTAGCCGCTTTATCTAAGACCTCTTGAAACATAGAGAAGTCAAATTTGTCGGGTCCACTTGCCTGAACTTCATCCCATTTGGCAGATACTTCAATTCCCATCACGAAATCTGCTTTCGGGTCAGAGTAATCATCAATTCCTTCACCGCGATCCCAAACCCCATAAGAATTAATGGGAACAGCTACTTTTTGGGACACTAATAAATTTATGTTGAAAAAAAGTATAAAGAAAAGAAGAAAACAAAAGCTTACGATTTTTTTGATGGGATTATGCATGTTTATTTTATTGAAATTAGAATTATATGATAAAAGTACTAATTATTAGACAATATTATCATCAATGGTTTAATACAACAATTATTATTTGACAAATTCTATAATTTTTACCGTATGAGCTGGCTGAATCAGAGTCAGTTTGTTTGAAACAATATTATAATTTTGCTTTGTCCAAATCTCCGTCAATTTGTATTTTGAATTGGTCAGTTCAAAATCGGTTTTGAGATTGTAGGTTTTTGTTACATCGTTGTCGAGCCAGTTGAACACTGTGATTATCAACCTATCAGCTGTTTCCAACTTCCATATAGTTGGAATATCAACTCCGCTAAATAAATCGAGTGGTATGGCATGAACACCTAATTTATTGACTGCCATGATGTCTTTGTTTTTCAACAATTCCAACCGTTCAGCTGGCAACGATTCCACTTTATCGCCAAAGAAGAAAAGTCCACCCATGATGGCTTGTAAAGTCATGTGACATTTTGCCTCTTCGATGGTATATAGTGGTGATACAAAAAATGCATCGGGATCACATATTGCAATATTTTTGTGGACGTAGTAGTTTTGTGATACGGAACGTGCAAAACGGATTAATCCTTTTTCCACAATATCATCTTCGATAGTACCCAATGTTTTACCATAGGTAATATTAGTATACGGTTCTGCTTCCGATTTATATCCGGGATGATTTATGTCGTTTCCAATACGAACAGCATCGTAACATTCCAGCGCACCAAACATATAACCCATACTACGTGTAACAATTAAATCTTCGGGTAATGCACTGCGAATAGCACGAATGGTTTTATTGTGCGCTTGCATAAAAGTCATAGTAGAATCGAAACGTTTACCTTCTTCCAAACCACCATAAGTATGATCCCATTTCATAAACGATGGTCTGTAGCCTTCCACCATTTGTTGATAGCGACCCGCTGAAAATCCGGGTACAGCAGGGTGACTTCCATCCACATAAACAGTTCCAATAGTAGTTTCCATCTCTTCATCCCCTTTTGCCACTTTTTTTGTAATGGCTGGCTTCAAAATCCA
>CAYXQZ010000143.1:0-7645 GCA_964466415.1 uncultured Paludibacter sp. | reverse complement strand
TAGGTGCAGTTACCAAATCGTTTACCATAAAAGCTGCTGCTGGACTGATTGCAAAACCTGTTGTTACTTTAGCAACTCCTGCAACTGCAGGAGCATTTTTCCAGGTTAATAATTCAACAAATTATGTAATTTCTATAACATTAGATGGTGTCGAAATTGCTGGTAATGCTAATATTACAGCATTTATTATTGCTGGTAAAACTATGACAGGAGGTGATATTATTGTAACTGTAAATAATTGTAAATTTACTGGTTTTACTAATTCAGCTACAGGTAATGCTTATTTTAGCTATTCTAATTCGTATAATACTACTACAGATATTATAAATAAAAACTTTGGTGATTTAACTGTAACAAATTCAGCATTTATTGGTGGTTACTCCGTTTATTCTTGTGGTGCAGTTGGTAGTGGCAACGGAGCTGCGAATCACTTTAATACAGCCAATAATATTAAATTTATAAATTGTTATTTTAAATCAATTACAAACAATTGTATAAACCAAAACACTACGACTATTAAAGCAAATTCAGTCGAAATAAATCATTGTACCTTTGATGGTTGTGCTACCGTTGCATTATATAAAGAACTTAGTATTGGTAGTACTGAAACAACAGGTGGTTCCACAGTAGTTAAAAACACCTTGTTTGCCAACCGTGGAGCATCCGTTGCTAATAACCTATATGGAGCTATTGGCGCCGTAGCCAATGTAAATAATGCAGTGTATTATACTGGCACAGGTACATTGGATGCTATTTATCCAATTGCTACACTAAGCGATTATGTTACTGCTGGATTTAATATAGACCCTGTAATTGGCTCAAATTATGTAGCAACTGCTTCGGTTTATAATAATGCTGGTTCGGATGGCAAAACTATTGGTTATGTTGGCCCAAACGGCATACCTACAGCAATTAAAAACCAAACGCAGACCGCAAGCAAAGCGTTAAGTGTTATCCAAAATGGGACTTCGTTCACAATAAATAGCCCGAATGCTCCTTTCGCAGTTTATGCTACCAGCGGAAGCCAGGTTGCAAACGGACAGCTTGTTAACGGGACTATGAACTTGAATTTAAACAAAGGAATTTATATCTTGAAATCAAACGGTCAAGTAGCTAAGTTTGCAGTAAGATAGGATTTTTAATTGACAATTGACAGATTAAATGCCTATAATCACAACCGCCCTTTTCGTTTAAGAAGGGTGGTTGTTTTAGTTTATGCGCGTCTTTTCATAAAATTTTTGCGAAGTCACTACATTTCATGTAAAGACAACTAAGATTACTTTTCAATTTTTACATTTATGAAAAAAACAAAATCCTTCATTTTCGCTGCTCTTTTGAGCATTTTCTCTATTTCTGCTTCGGCGGCTGTTATAAATGTAAATCCGGGTGGCGATGTAGCTGCTGCTTTATCGATTTGTGAAAGTGGCGATATAATTGAATTATCAGCCGAAGGCACTTATTATTGGAATTCTCAAATTAATCCTAAGGAAAAAACATTTACTATTCGTGCAAAAGCAGGATTGACTTCTCGTCCAATAATTGAAGCTGGCACTGCCGTAAATTTTGGCTTTACTTATACTACATCTCAAACTGTAGCAGGTAGTGCAACACAAACTTTCGATGGTATTACTTTCGATGGAATGATGCGTGCTACCACCTTTTTTATAATTAAAGATGCTTTAGGTTCTAATACCGATCTTGTAATTAATAATTGTAGATTCACTGGCATTGCTAATCCAACAACACCCGCAAATATCACAGCACTTACTTATTCAAACTCAGCTCCAAGTCCAAACCCCAATAATTTGACAATTACAAATTCTGTGTTTTTATTTAACGGTGAAGGTGTTTTTGTAGGAAATGGCAAAGGTCGTCCTAAATATATAACAGTAACCAATTGCTTTTTCAAAGGTGTTTTTGTGCGAACGTTCTTCAATTCAGGCACCTATAAAGTTACTTTATGGAAGTTTGACCACAATACTTTTGAAGGAAATAATGGTCAGGATATGAGTATATGGGCTAATTGCAGCATTAAAAACTGTACTTTCTCCAACAATATTTCTAGAAAATTTGCTGGTGATGCTAATGCTTTTGGGACAGGTGGAAATTTAAAGACAAATTGTGCCTTGTATTATCTTGTAGGTGATGGTTACATGTTTCCTACTGATAATTTTGATGCTACCATCGTGCGTACAAATCCAAAATTGGATGCCAATGGTTTTGCAACTGCTTCGGAATATCTTGGTAAAGCTAATGATGGCAAACCTATTGGTTTTTACAAAGCCACAGGCTTAACAGTTGAGGTTGTAAATGCATCTACAACCGGTTTAATTTCAACACGTTCGGATGCTACATTAAATGTATCGCAACAAGCTAATGGGTTTACCGTATCAGGAATAAGTAATGCAAAATATGCCGTTTATACAGTAGGCGGTTCTCAAGTAGCTACTGGTGTTATTGTTGGTGGCGAGTTCCAAATGGCTACCAATAAAGGCATTTATATCTTAAAAACGAATGGGAAAGTTGCAAAGTTTGCTGTAAAATAATTTTTTTAAATGTTGGTTATTAAGGCCGATTTTCTTAGTGGAAAGTCGGCCTTAATTTTTCCAGCCTTTTAATACTAAACATTTTCAGTATATTTGTATCATTTAGTGTAAATTATTAATCATTTTGTGTATTTGCAAAATAGTACATCTAAGCTATTTTTGTAATATCAAATAATATCATATTTCAACTAAAAAATCATCTTCCGAAATAGGTACATTTGAGGTTTTCTTAAAACTAACATAACAAATTTTTTATGAAAAAACGCAATTTAGTATTTTTACTTTTACTTTCAGTGTTTACCTTAAGCGCTTTAAGTCAGGTAAAAATAAAAGGAAAAATTTTAGACGACAGAAAGGAAACAATTATTGGTGCCAGTGTTATCGAAAAAGGAACCCGTAATGGTACTGTTACCGATATTGATGGCAATTTTACGTTGTCGGTATCGAGCCTTAAGGCTTCAATTGTTGTTTCGTATGTTGGAATGAAATCGGAAACTGTAGCTCTAAATGGTAAATCAGAAATAAGTATTACTATGGAGTCAAGCTCAGTTGAACTACAAGAAGTAGTGGCCGTAGGATACGGAAATATGCGCCGAAGCGATTTAACGGGTTCGATAAGTTCGGTAAAAGTGAAAGATGCTGAAACTGTTCCGGTTGTGTCGGTCGATCAAATGCTTAAGGGAAAATCTTCCGGTGTTTATGTGAATACAGGTAGTGCAGAGCCGGGCGGGGTTTCTACCGTAAAAATACGTGGCGTGAACTCGTTGAATGGCAACACTGAGCCGCTTTATGTGATTGATGGAGTAGCTATGGACAATGTAGAATCCGGTAGAAGCCCGTTTGGTTCAAACAGCACCGTACAACGAACAAATCCATTGGCATATCTTAGTCCGCAGGATATTGTAAACATTGAAGTATTGAAAGATGCTTCGGCAACTGCCATTTTTGGTGCGCGCGGATCGAATGGCGTAATCATAGTAACTACCAAATCGGGGGCGGCAGGAGCTACCAAAGTGAATGTAACCAGTTCACTCACAGTGGCGCAAACCCGTAAACAAATACAAATGTTGAATGGTGCCGATTACGCCCGCTATCGGAATGAGTTGGCACTGCTCGAAGGTAGAACCGACCTTGTGTATGGAAGCACCGAAGCCACAGCCCCACAAAATTTGAACTCCGTAAACTGGCAGGACGAAGTGCTCCAAACTTCCCTGTCAAAAACAACTCGAATATCATTGAGTGGCGGCACAAAAACTTCAAACTATTATTTATCAGGCGGCTACGACGACAATGAAGGATTGGTAAAAAACACAGCTTTCAAGCGTGGCGATATTCGTTTTAATTTTAACACCGATTTGTCAACTCGTTTAAAACTGAAGTTCAATATTTCGGCTGCTCAGGTTTACAGTCAAATGACTCAAACTACTGGCATGGGTGGTTCACTTAATTTTAGTGCCATTCGTTCTATGATTAGTAAAAATCCGATTCTTACCGTAGTACCAACTATCGAAAGTGGCGAAATGGCCATGCTCAACACTCCCACGGCTTGGATTAACGATTATAAAAACGACAATAAAGAAGTAAATCTATTGAGCAATTTGAGTTTAACTTATAAAATCAATAAATTGTTAAGTTTCGAATTGCGTGGTAGTTACAACATTAAAAAAAGCGAACGTTTTAATTATTATGGTCGCTTATTGTCCGACTACAACGAAGGTGCTGTGGGCTTTTCGTCAGTCGACTATTCTGGATATAATTTGGATGCCTTGTTGAATTTTGAACATGCGTTTAACAAAACAAATCGAATATCGGGTGTTATTGGTTCTACTTACAGTTCAAACGATTTGATTACCCTATTATACTCGGCCAAAAAATTCCCCGATGATATTTTGGGCTACGAAGCCATGGGTTCGGGCAACGAAACATTTATACCATTAACACGCGACAGACAGCCCGTAAAGTCAAATTCATATTTAGGGCGTGCTACCTATAGCCTGATGGAAAGGTATTTGATTACTATTTCTGGGCGCATAGACGGTACATCAAAATTTCCGGCATCAAATAAATTCGGATTTTTTCCTTCTACAGCCTTAGCTTGGCGTGTCAAAGAAGAAAGTTTTTTAAAAGATGTGGATGCCATTTCGAACTTAAAACTTCGATTAGGATGGGGACAAACGGGTAGTGCGACTTTTCCTGCAGGTTCTGCACCACCCGATTTTGTTTCGGATGGCAATACAACCTATTTCTTTGGAGGTGTAGTTTCGTCGGGACGTCAACAAACCTTGGGTAACTTAGATCTAATCTGGGAAACTTCCAATCAATATAATGCCGGTATCGACTTGGGATTATTCAACGAGCGACTGAGTTTGAACGTTGATGTATACACGAAGCAAAATACTGATATGATAATAAAACGACCTATGATTCCTTCGTTAGGTTTTTCCGGTGGAGCAAATCCGTATGTGAATTTTGGCACATTGGAAAACAAAGGAATTGACCTTTCGGCAAATTTTGTAATTTTCGACAAAAAAGATTTTAAGTGGACGGTGGACGGAAATATATCCTTGTACCGCAATAAAATTATGAAGTTAGGCTTGGAACCCAATGCGTTGACAGGATTAGTTTCGTATCTGGGCGACGAAATAAACACTTCAAGTCTCGTTCTTAAAAACCCGGGAAATATCTTTATCGAAGGTCGTGCCGCCGGTCTTTTCTGGGGACTTCAAACCGCTGGCATATATCAAAATCAAGCCGAAATTGATCAATATATGGTGGATAATGGCATGGCGGGTTCAAAATGGTATTTCAACTCGGCTCCGGCTCCGGGCGATATTATTTATAAAAACAACATGAATGATGGAAAAATATCGAGCGACGATTATGCCGTTATTGGTAATCCAAATCCCGATTTTACGTGGGGAATGGGCACCAATCTTACTTACAAACAATTCGGTTTGGCAATTGGTGTAAATGGCGTGCAAGGCAAGGATATTCTGAATGCCAACCTGAATACCGAAAACCTGCTCAACGGTTCTATTTACAATGTGCGTAAAGAAGCCTACTACAATGCATGGCGTGGCGAAGGTTCGAGTCATTATTACCCGAGAATTAGTTCAGCGACCGTGTCGAATTATGTAACCGACAGGCTGATTGAAGATGCCAGTTTTGTGCGCTTATCGAATATTACACTGAGTTATACAACTAATTTTAATAAGAAATTTTTTATTAAGGACTTAAAACTATTTGTTACCGGAAATAATTTAATGACACTTACCAAATACAGTGGCTTCGACCCTGAGGTTGATAGTTTTGCAGGTAATGGAATGAAAATTGGCATGGACAACAACTCCTATCCGGCAGCGCGCTCGGTAATTCTTGGCTTTAACGTTAACTTTTAATTTTTAAATGAATCATGAAATCAATAAAATTCATAGCTTTATTCTTCGTGTTGATGGCCTTAAGTTCGTGCGAATCGATGCTCGAAGTAAAATCATATAACAAAACACCCGATCAGTTTTATCGTACCGAAGCCGATGCATTGGCTTCGATTACAGCGGTTTATGCGCAATTCTATGGTTATAACTCGTTTGGCGATTATTATTGGCGTGTGTTGGAGTCGGCTGGTGGTGCAGTTACAAGTCCGCGCCCGTTGGCCGATTTGGGTACTATTCTTAAAAAAACGAACACCAGCACCAATGCTGCTACTACCGACATGTGGGATGCCATGTATTATGCTATTCGCCTGTCGAACAACGTTATAGAAAACGTTCCGCCAATGGATATAAATGTAGAAGTTCGCAATTCGGTATATGGCGAAGCACTATTTCTTCGCTCCATGCATTATTTTAATTTGGTGCGTATGTGGGGTGCAGTTCCATTACGACTGAATTCAGTGCCCGAATATGGCGACCCTGGCTTGCGTCAGCCCGAAAGTGTTGTTTACAAACAGATTATCGACGATCTAATTTTGGCAAGTACGCTTTTACCGGTAACACAAACACTCAAAGGACGTGCTACAAAAGGTTCAGCGTATGGCTTATTGGCTAAAGTATATCTTACGGCTGCTTCTATGAAAAAACACAGCGGCAACAGAGGTGGAAATTTCGATTTTGTAAATGCCGATGAGTATTATCGTTTGGCAAAAGAAAACTGTCAAAAAGTGACCGATTTAGGTGTTTTTCGTTTGGTGGATGATTATTTAAAACAATTCTCCATGCATTTTTCGTTGGATGGTACAGTTTCATCTGCCGGATACGAAAACTCAGTAGAGTCGCTTTTCGAAATTCAATTTCAAAATTCAACACGTTACTCGGGCATGTTGCCTATGCAACTTTTGCCAACACCGGCTGCTAAAATGCAAAAAGATGCCAATGGTATTTATACAAGCATACCCGGTACAACTGGTCGTGGAGGTGGTTATTCCTACAACGATGCCGGTTGGGGAGAGTTCCGCATGACGCAAACCATTTTCAATAAATTTTACAATGCACATTACGATACGGTATCCAAACAAGCCGATTACCGCATGGATGTGGCTTTCTTGGGTGGTTCGAAAGGTATTGTTCGTTCGTTCAAAAAAGGTGTAGAACAAATTGGCGATACGCTTTTTACTTATCCCTACAATCCCCGTCCTGCTCCCGACCTGCCACAACGCTGGCCTTATTTAGCTAAATATCAAGATTATAACGCAACTGCTTCTGCTCAGCACGGTGCCAATTTCGTTTATCTTCGTTATGCCGATGTATTGTTGATGCAAGCCGAAGCCGAAAACGAATTGAACGACCAAGTGAATGCAACAAAACACCTTAATATGCTAATGGCTCGTGCTCGTAAAGCTGATGGAACACCTCGCTTGGCTCCTCTCGATTTTAGCAGCGGACTTACGCAGGATTCGCTTCGCACTGCTATATGGGAAGAACGCAATTACGAGCTACTAGGCGAAGCACATTTGTGGTACGATTTGGTTCGAACAGGTAAATACAAAGCATTTATTCAGGAATATAATTCGAAGGAATATCCATTGAACACAACTGTATTCTTTCTGATGGATGTTGACGATCGCAATTTACTCTTCCCAATACCTTACAAAGAACGTTCTA
>CAYXQZ010000142.1:0-7845 GCA_964466415.1 uncultured Paludibacter sp. | reverse complement strand
GGGCTTGTCCCGTTGAAGCCATTTCACTCTGGATAGGAACAGAACGTCGTGGTGTTGACTTGCCACATGTACTGCCAACTTTCGAAACCAATGTGCCGGGAATTTTTATTGCGGGCGAATTGGGTGGTATGGGTTTAATAAAAAATTCGGTAACACAAGGAAAGCAGGCTGTGGATAATATTATTCCATCCATAAAAAAAGATTCGAAAGCTGAATACGATTTAATAGTAGTTGGTGCAGGACCTGCAGGAATATCAGCAACATTAGCAGCAAAAAAAGCAGGTTTAAAAGTGCTTACATTGGAACAAGACACACTGGGTGGTACGGTTTTTACTTTTCCACGTGCAAAAGTAGTAATGACTTCGCCTATGGATTTGCCATTGTACGGCAAAGTTAAATTGAAAGAGACATCGAAAACAGAGCTTTTAAACCTTTGGCAAGAAGTGATTCAAAAAAACAATATTGTAATAAGAGAAAACACTAAAGTGGAGGCTATCGAAAGTGAAAATCATGTTTTCACGGTAAAAACGAATCAAAACGATGTACTCACAGCCCAAACTGTTTTATTGTCGATTGGCAGACGAGGTACTCCCCGAAAACTAAATGTAGAAGGCGAAATGACCGAAAAAGTAGCCTACCGACTACTTGACCCTGAATTAATAAAAAATAAAAAGATATTGGTAGTTGGTGGTGGCGATTCGGCGATAGAATCTGCATTACTGTTGGCCAACGAGAACAAAGTTACACTTTCGTATAGAAGCGATAAATTTAACCGTTTAAAGCCCAGAAATGCAGCTATCATTAGTTCGGCCATGCAAACAGGATTGGTAGATGTAAAGTTTGGTTCGAACGTAAAAAGCATACAAACCGACCATGTGTTACTATTGGAAGGTGAAAATGCGGTTGAAAATAAATTGGAAAATGACTTAGTTTATATATTTGCCGGTGGTGAATTGCCTACCGAATTTCTGAAAAAAATTGGAATTGATGTAAGTACAAAACGTGGTGAAGTTATTTTAAAACACAATTAAATTGCTTTTTTTGTGTTATAGTATTTGAATTATCTAACAAGCTATTAGACATTCATTATGAGATTAAATAAAGTATCGAAAATATTCGTATTATTTGTGTTTCTGTTGCACATAACAACTACAAAATCGCAAATATCGCCGGGAGAATTAAGTCAACCTCATGCCACTTTAGAGGGTGTGAGCAACTGTACACAGTGTCACTCTGTGGCAAAACAAGTTACAAATGCTAAATGTTTGGCTTGTCACAAAGAAATACAAACAAGAATAACTGCAAAAAAAGGATACCACTCTTCGTCGGAAGTTAGAGGTAAAACCTGCGCTTCGTGTCACAACGAACATCACGGACGAAATTTCAAATTAATTAAGTTTGATAAAAACAAGTTCAACCATGCTTTATCGGGCTTTATTCTGAAAGGTAAACATGCTAAAACCGAATGTAAAGAATGCCATAAACCGGCATTTATTAGCGACCCAACCTTAAAAAAACATCCAAACACCTTCCTTGGGTTACAACAAACCTGTTTGAGTTGTCACGATGACTACCATCAGGGAAAAATGTCGAAAAATTGCGCCGAATGTCATAATTTTGATTCATGGAAAAATGCAAAAGCTTTTGACCATAACAAAACAAAATTTCCACTACTGGGTAAACACAAAGCATTAAAATGTGAACAGTGCCACAAAACGGAACTGATAAACGGAAAACCAGCCCAAAAATTTACAGGATTGGTATTTAATAATTGTACAGGGTGCCACAAAGATGCACACGACAATAGGTTTGGACAAAATTGCAAACAATGTCATACCGAAGAGTCGTTCCATACCATAAAGGGAATGAATAAATTCGACCATGACAAAACAGATTTCAAACTTGTTGGAAAACACAAATTGGTAAGCTGTAAATCTTGCCATAAAACAACCCTTACAGCACCTTTGAAGCATGACAGATGTACCGATTGTCATACCGATTACCACAAAGGTCAGTTTGCTGTCAACGGCAAATCGCCCGATTGCAATCAATGTCATAGTATGTTTGGTTATTCTCCGAGCGAATTTACAATTGAAAAACACAATCAAACTAAATTTAAACTGGAAGGAGGACATTTAGCAACATCATGTACTCAGTGCCACAAAAAGGATATTAAAAAAGACTGGTCGTTTCGGAAAGTAGGAGAAAAGTGTGTGGATTGCCACACCAATGTACATAAAGGCTTTATTTCTGAAAAATACATGCCTAAAGATGACTGTACTGTTTGTCATACAGTTAACAATTGGAAAACGGTATCATTCGACCATAGTAAAACAAATTTCAAGTTAGATGGCGAACACGCTAAACAGACTTGTGCTGCTTGTCATTATCCTAAAGATGAAAAATTAGGCAAAGTGCAAAAGTTTAAAGGCATGAGCACCGATTGCGAAGCGTGCCACAAAGATACACACGCAGGACAATTTGCCGAAAATGGAAAAACGAATTGCAGCAAATGCCACGGTACTGATAAATGGGAAAATTCTAAATTCGACCACAACACATCACGTTTCAAATTGGATGGAAAACACGTAGACGTTAAATGTGTGGAATGTCATAAGCCAGTTACAAATCAGAAGGGAACTTACATTGAATATAAATTTGACAGCATCGATTGCTCAAAATGTCATTCATAATCAAATCATTGCATTTATCACTTACATTTATATGTATTTAAAACTAACAATATTAATATGTTTATTATTCGAGATAACGGTAATTAATGCCGCATCTCAAAAATCGCCGCATGGTTCGTCATTTAAAACGGAATGTATGACTTGCCATCAAACGGATGATTGGAAAAACATTAAACAAAATAGTTTTAATCATGATAAAACTGCATTTCCTTTAACTGGACAGCACAAAGATGTGCAATGCAAAAAATGCCACACATCGCTTATTTTTAACGAAACAAAAAAGGATTGTAATTCGTGCCATGCTGATGTGCATCAGCAAACAGTAGGAAATGACTGTGAACGATGCCATACAACAACTACTTGGGTTGTACAAAATGTAAATCAAATGCATGCCCAAACAAAATTTCCGCTACGTGGAAGTCATGCTCAATTAGATTGTTTCGAATGTCATAAATCGACATCAAAACTACGGTTTGACCCCATGAGCTCCGAATGTTTTGATTGTCATGCGAAAGATTATTTTGCGACTAAAAATCCGAATCATACAGAAGCAAAATTCCCAACCGACTGTTCGGTTTGCCACAATGAAAGAAGTTGGCTGAATTCAACTTTCGACCATAATACGACTTCATTTCCACTTAAAAATGCACATTTTGGAGTTGATTGCACAAAATGTCATGACAAAGGCTATACAAATACCTCTTCAGAGTGTTACAGTTGTCACAAAACTGACTATGATGCCACAAAAGAGCCAAATCACGTACTGAATAAATTTTCGACAGAATGTACGTCGTGTCATAATGATGTTGCTTGGAAACCTTCGACTTTTGACCACAATGTGAATACTACATTTCCAATAAAAGGTGGACATGTGGGAGTAGATTGTGTGCAATGTCACACAAACGGCTATGTAAATACTTCAAGCACCTGTGTGAGTTGTCATCAAAAAGATTATAATGCAACTACGAATCCGAATCACGTTACTGCTAAATTTTCGACCGAGTGTACCACTTGTCATAACGAAACGGCTTGGAAACCTTCGACATTCAACCACAATGTAAATACGACATTTCCAATAAAAGGCGGACATGTTGGAGTTGATTGTATTCAGTGCCACACCAATGGATATGTTAATACTCCAAGTACTTGTGTGAGTTGTCATCAAAAAGATTATAATGCAACTACGAATCCGAATCATACGACCGCAAAATTTTCGACCGAATGTACCACTTGTCACAACGAAACGGCATGGAAACCTTCGACATTCAATCACAATGTAAATACTTCGTTCCCTTTAAAAGGTGGACACGTGGGAGTTGACTGTATTCAATGCCACACAAACGGCTATGTGAATACTCCGAGTACCTGTGTAAGTTGTCATCAAAAAGATTATAATGCAACAACAAATCCAAATCACGTTACTGCTAAATTTTCGACCGAGTGTACCACTTGTCACAACGAAACGGCATGGAAACCTTCGACATTTAATCACAATGTGAATACTTCATTCCCAATTATTGGCGGACATATTGGCGTAGAATGCGCTCAATGCCATACCAACGGCTATGTTAATACTTCGAGTGCATGTGTGAGCTGTCATCAAAAAGATTATAATGCAACAACAAATCCGAATCATACAATTGCAAAATTCTCAACTCAGTGTACAACCTGTCATACACAAACTGCTTGGATTCCAACAACTTTTAATCACAATACAAACACTTCGTTCCCGCTTAAAGGCGGACACATTGGCGTAGATTGTATTAAATGTCATACGAATGGCTATAATAATACTTCAACCGACTGTTACAGCTGTCATGCAGCCGATTACAACAAAACAACTAGTCCGGCACATGCCACAGCACATTTCTCTACTGAATGTAAAACATGTCATAACGAAACGGCATGGAAACCTTCGACATTCAATCACGATGCACAATATTTCCCAATATATAGTGGAAAACATCAAGGTGAATGGAATACTTGTACAGACTGTCACAAAAACGCATCAAACTTTAAAGCATTTACATGCACAGACTGTCATGAACATAACAAAACAGATATGGATAAGGAGCATAAAGGTAAAAGCGGTTACGTTTATAATAGTGTAAACTGTTATGCTTGCCACCCGAAAGGTAGAAGCTAAATTCGGTATTATTGATAAATTGGAATTAATTTGTCAGAAAAAATTTTATAATAAATGAGCTATAGAATTCAATTAATAATATTTTCGTTATTTTCGTTTATCAATTTGATAAATGCAAGTTCACCACACGGCAAAGATTTCAAAATTGATTGCTCAACCTGTCATCAAACAGAAAATTGGACAAAAATCAAAGAAAATGGTTTTAATCACAATAAAACAAATTTTCCGCTTACAGGTCAACATAAATCGTTGAATTGTAAGAAATGCCATAGCACCTTGGTTTTTACAGATACCAAAGCAGAATGTAATGCTTGTCATAACGATATGCACGAAGGTTCAGTTGGAAAAGATTGTGAAAGATGCCACACAACAAGCACATGGGTCGTAAACAATATACGCGAAATCCATCAAAATCAAGGTTTTCCATTACTTGGCGCACATGCCACATCCGATTGTAATCGTTGCCATATTTCATCAACAAAACTTAGATTTGAAAAAATAAGTTCCGACTGTTACGCATGTCACAAAACTGAATACTATGCCACATCAACCCCAAACCACAAAGAAGCTGGATTTGATACTGATTGTAGTAGATGCCACAATATGAATAGTTACGATTGGTCAGGAAAAGGCTACAACCATAATTTTTTCCCACTATCAGGTGGACATAAAATTGATTGTATCAACTGTCATAAAGATGGATACAAAGGACTTTCGAGCGAATGTGTAAGTTGCCATCTTGCCGATTATACAGCCACTAAAAATCCGGCTCATGCAACAGCCAATTTTTCGAAAGACTGTAAACTTTGTCACACTATAAATTCTTGGAAGCCAGCTAGTTTTGATCATGATAGTCAATATTTCCCTATTTATAGCGGAACACATAGAGGTGAATGGAGCAATTGTAATGAGTGTCATAAAAATACAAATAATTATGCTGACTTTTCGTGTATCGATTGTCACGAACACAGCAAAAGTAAAATGGATAGCGAACATAGAGGAGAAAGAGATTATGTATATAATAGCAAAAATTGCTTGTCGTGTCATCCTCGTGGTAAAGCCGATTAAAAATTCTTATTAAACGAACAGTAATTTATTAAGACAAAAAATAATTTGAATGAGAAATTTCATTATTATCATAGCACTGATCATTGTAAATATTAATACTATAGCACAAACTTCTGTTGAATATAGTAAAGGTCAGGTTTCGTTTGTTAGCTCACAAAATGTATATTCAAAATTTGATAACACACAAGGTATACAAATTGGCGACACTTTATACACTTCGTTGGCTGATAAGCTAAAGGCAGCTATTGTTGTCAAAAATATTTCATCCATTTCATGTGTTGGCATACCAATTAATGGATATATTCCGGTGCTAAATGCGGTGGTAATTGCAAAAAAAATAATTTTAAAACCTTCGATTGATGTAATTACACAAAAAAATAAAACTGCAATTGCTGTAAATGATGTGGCAATTGAAAAGTCAGCCAAAAAAGACGAAAAAGATGATAAAAGTAATAAACAGCGGATTGATGGAAAAATAGCCGTATCGTCCTATTCAAATACATCCAGCGAAGGTCAAGGTTATCAACGATTCAGGTACAATTTATCGATGAATGCTGCCAATATTGTGGATTCCAAATTTTCAGCAGAAACTTATCTGTCATTCACACACAAATTAGGCGACTGGCAAGGCATAAACGAAGCTATGCGCATTTACAGTTTAAACGCCAAATACGACATTAGTAAAACTTCAACTGTATCGATAGGTAGAAAAATTAACCTAAATATGGCAAATATTGGCGCTGTGGATGGACTTCAATTCGAAAACAACGGCAAAAACTTTTCGTATGGCACACTTGTAGGCTATAGACCCGATACTTATACTTACGGTTTTAATTCAAAGTTATTGCAATATGGAGCCTTTATCGCTCACAAGTCGCAATCAGAAAAAGGTTACACGCAAACATCACTCGGCTTATTTAATCAATTGAATAATTTGAATACAGATCGGCGTTTTGCTTATTTACAACATAGCAATTCACTATTTAAAAATGTAGATTTATTCTGTTCTTTCGAAATTGATTTATACAGCATTGTTAATAATCAGCCTACAACATCGTTCGATTTAACAAGCACATACATATCGTTACGTTACAAACCATTTAAAAAACTTTCGCTCTCGCTCAACTACGATGCCCGAAAAAATGTGTATTATTACGAAACATTTAAAAATATTGCGGATAGCATTTTCGACAAAGAAACCCGACAAGGATTTCGGTTTCAAACCACTTATCGACCTTTTAACAAAGTAATTTTTGGAGCAAATGCGGGTTATCGCTTGCCTACTACTACCAATAATTATTCTCTCAATGGTTACAGCTATTTAACTTATACCAATTTACCTTGGATAAACACATCGGCCACAATAAATTTTACGGCATTAAGAACTAGTTATGTAAATGGATTTATTTATGGTGGAAATTTGTCGCGCGATTTGTACAAAGGTAAGATATATGCCGACCTCTCTTATCGGTTTGTAAATTATCAGTTTACAAACTCTGCTTCACCATTAAAGCAGAATATAGGTGAATTGAGCTTTTCGTGGAGAATAAAGAAAAAATTGATGCTCTCAACTGATTTCGAAGCTACCTTCGACTCAAACAGCAATTTATTGGGTAGGTTATTTTTAAATTTAACGCAACGCTTTTAAAGTATTGCAATCGATTTTCATTAACCAACGTAAAAAATACACAATTATCAAAAAACCATTCTTGTTTTGGCAGGAATGGTTTTTAATTTTGTAAAAAATTAAAAGAATGGAAATTAACAATAAACTTTGGACTAAAAGCTTTATAGCAGCCTGCATTGGTAACTTTCTATTGTTCTTTGCCTTCTATCTACTTGTTCCCATATTTCCACTTTATTTGATTGACGAACACGCGGCCTCCAAATCGCTTATCGGCATATTATTAGCCAGTTATACCATTGCAGCGCTGCTAA
>CAYXQZ010000141.1:0-7933 GCA_964466415.1 uncultured Paludibacter sp. | reverse complement strand
TCTTGGTTCTAATATCTTCTTAATATTTCTCCATTAAAAATAAATATTCATGGTATTTGCCATCGCTATTTATCCATTCGTTTGTCCAACGCATATTACTCATTACGTTTTTCTGATAATCAATCTCAATAGCTTTCAGTAATTTACCTGATTCTGAAATTATGTCATTCAGTTCGCCTTTTGTTGCTCGTCCGCCTGAACTGTACGAAAGTAATATATAATGCGACTTCGTTTTTTCAATTAAATTACCTAAAGCATTCATGGCTATAAAATGGCCATCGTTGTCTTTTCTAAATTCTTCAAAAACAGATCCTTGAACGGAGTCACGTGAGTCTTCGCGACGATTTGCTTTGCCAAATATTGTTGGTTTATCGTTTTGAATTACAGTTGTCCAAATATGATAGTATGAATTATAGCGAACTCGGCTTGGTGGCATCTTTTCATTGTTCGACCCATAAGGTGGATCAAAATACACAAAATCAAATTCATTCGTAGCTATTGTATCAAAAATATCACCTTTAATAACTCTGTTTTTAGTATTATGCGCGAAACGTTTTGGCAATTCAAGATGTAAATCCTTATACGAGCGTGGCGACCAATCCGATAAGTAAGCCACAAAATGTCCTAATGTGCTATCTACTTTATCCATTGCTAGCATTAAACTCGTAAGCAACACGCATTTATCCTCCCACATTAAGTTCAATCGGTCTAATTCGTCGCGTATAGCATCTAATTTACGTGTGTTTTTTGCCTGAAATGGGCGTTTAAGTTGCGCCTGCTCACCACCGTAATGTTCTGTAAACCAGCCATTATAACCATTTTGGTTGTTCAAATGATCAATTAACTCTTTGTAAAAAGTATCCGACTTTTCCGATTTCAAATAACAAGTTGCAAATACCTCTGACCACACCGAAATATCGTTTGCAGTAGTATCATAACCCATTTGAGCAAAGGCCTGTGCCACACGCGTTGACCCACTAAATCCATCCAGAACAGTTTTTACGTCGCCCAACTCTGTAATTAACTCCCCAATGTAAGGGATAATTTTCAGTTTAGAACCAGCATATTTAATGCCTTGAGTTTGGATTTTTGTAAATTCCATTTAATCAACTATTGTTTTTCTTAATCGCTTATCAGATTGCTGGAGCTAGTTTAAACTTATATTTTCCACTCAAATCCGTCCTTAGTGTCTTTTATCTCAAAACCAAGTGCAGTCAGTTCATTGCGGATTTTATCACTGGTTGCCCAATCTTTATTCTGTTTTGCTTCCAAACGCATATTGAGTAATAAATCAATGGCTTTTTTGTAGGCTTCGTTTCCACCCGATGCTTCCGATTCGGGTTTTAAACCTAAAACATCTTCGATAAATATTTTGAAAACGGTTTTTAATTCCTCTAAATCAGTAGCGTTAATTGTCTCTTTTCCATCGTGTACCAAGTTTATAGCACGTAACGCATCAAATAAATGAGAAATCACAATGGGTGAATTAAAGTCATCGTTCATAGCCTCTTCGCATTTGGCTCGAAGTCCAGCTGTTTCAACGCTTGATGTTGCGCTAGCTGTCAGTTTTTGCAAGCGAGTATAGCCTTCTATTAAACGATTATAGCCTTTCTCGGATGCTTGTAGTGCTTCGTTCGAAAAATCGAGTGTGCTACGATAATGCGACTGTGCCATAAAAAACCGAACTGTCATTGGCGAATATCCTTTGTCCAACAATGGGTGCGACCCTGTAAATAGCTCCTTTGGTAAAAAACCATTTCCTGCACTTTTCGACATGCGTACTCCGTTTACAGTGAGCATATTAGTATGCATCCAATAGTTCGCTGGTGCTACATGATGACATGCTTGCGATTGAGCAATTTCGTTGGTGTGATGTGTGGCTTGCAAGTCCATACCTCCACCATGTATGTCAAATGTATTACCCAAGTATTTTGAACTCATTGCCGAACATTCCAAGTGCCATCCTGGAAAACCCCAACCCCAAGGCGAAGGCCATTGCATCAATGTTTCGGGCTTTGCTTTTATCCAAAGTGCAAAATCTAATCTGCCTTTTTTCTCATCTTGTCCACCCAATTCACGCGTTCCTTCAAGTAAATCTTCCAATTTGCGATTGGTCAAAATTCCATACTGAAACGCTTGACTGTATTTTTCTACATCAAAATAAACTGTTCCTGATTTTTCATAAGCATAACCACTTTCTAGAATTTTTTTGACTATTTCAATTTGTTCCGAAATATGACCTGTTGCAGTAGGTTCAATGCTTGGTGGTAGTGTATTGAAGATGTTCAATATCTCGTGAAAGCCAATAGTGTATTTTTGCACAATCTCCATTGGTTCTACTTGTTCCAATTTTGCTTTTTTGGCAAATTTATCATCGCCCTCGTCGCGGTCGCCTTCCAAATGCCCAGCATCAGTAATGTTACGTACATACCTTACTTTATAGCCTAAATATAAAAAATAGCGATAAATTAAATCAAACGAAATAAATGTTCGACAATTACCTAAATGTACATCGCTGTAAACAGTTGGTCCGCAAACGTATATGCCCACTTTGTTTTCGTGGATTGGTACGAATTTTTCTTTCTTGCGACTTAATGTGTTGTAAATGTATAAGTTGTGTTCCATAAATCTAAAATAATGTTCCTGTTTCTCCTAATTTTACTTTTCCAAGATGTTTATAAGCCAATTCTGTTACTTCGCGACCGCGTGGTGTGCGCTTCATAAATCCTTCTTTTATCAAAAAAGGCTCGTAAACTTCTTCTATCGTTCCAGCATCTTCGCCTAGAGCAGTAGCAATGGTGGTTAAACCTACCGGACCACCACGAAATTTATCTATAATGGTATTCAAAATTTTATTATCAATTTCGTCGAGACCATATTTGTCAATATTCAAAGCTTCAAGTGCATAAATGGCAATTTCCATATCAATACTACCATTGCCTTTTACTTGTGCAAAATCTCTTACGCGCCTTAGCAAAGCATTTGCAACGCGAGGCGTTCCTCGGCTGCGACCACCAATTTCAACTGCAGCTTGATGTTCGATTTTTACGTTAAGTAGTTGTGCCGAACGTTTAATAATCCCTGTAATTACCTCAATATCATAATATTCGAAATGACAATTGATTCCAAAACGTGCACGAAGTGGAGCCGTAAGCAAACCACTGCGAGTTGTTGCACCTATGAGCGTAAAAGGATTTAAATCGAGCTGAATAGAACGGGCACTCGGACCTTTATCTATCATTATATCAATCCGATAGTCCTCCATGGCCGAATATAGATATTCTTCAACTATAGGACTCAGACGATGAATTTCGTCGATAAAAAGCACATCGTTAGGCTCTAAGCTGGTGAGTAAACCTGCCAAATCGCCTGGTTTATCCAATACAGGACCCGATGTAATTTTAAAACCTACATTCAGTTCGTTGGCAATAATGTTCGAAAGCGTTGTTTTGCCAAGTCCCGGAGGTCCGTGCAACAACACGTGGTCAAGCGATTCGGTACGCATACGCGCTGCCATGACAAAGATTTTCAGATTTTCGACAATTTTATTCTGTCCCTGAAAATCGGAAAAAATCAGTGGTCGCAAAGCGTTTTCGAACTCTTTTTCGCCTTTTTGATTGTTTCGTATATCGAAATTTTCTTCCATATTATTAATTTGTCAAACTCCTGAACACTTCCTCCATGCTTCTTTCAACTAACTTAATCATCAGAATTTTATTCTTTGTTTTTACAGCAAAATCAAAAATTTCACTACGTACATCCGTCGAAGCAACAATTGAAAAATGATTTTTATCAATTAATGTAACTGCTGAGACCGTATTCAATTTTTCGAGACTGTCTATTTTTGCTTCATTCAAAAACTCCACTTCAAATTGCAAATTATCCTCATCGAACAAGCTAATTTTAGAAATATCCGAATAATCAGCTACAATTTCACCTTTGTTGATAATCAGCACGCGATTACATATAGCTTTGATTTCCTGCATAATATGTGTACTGAAAATCACAGTGCGGTCTTTTCCCAATTCGCGAATCAAGCTCCGGATCTCTTCCAATTGATTTGGGTCCAATCCAGTTGTTGGCTCATCCAAAATGAGTACTTTCGGATTTGGAATAAGTGCTTGAGCCAATCCCACACGCTGGCGATAACCCTTCGAAAGTTGCCCGATTTTCTTCTGAAACTCAGGTCGCAAACCAACTTTGTCAATCAACTCATTCACCAACTTTTCTTTTCCTTTGTCAATTCCATGTGTTTCAGCTACAAAAATCAGATACTCTTTTACATACATTTCGGTGTAAAGCGGATTTTGCTCGGGTAAATAACCAATCACCGCATTTGTTTGCAAGGTGTTATCTTTCACTTCCATGCCGCACACTTTCACCGATCCCACGTTGTAATCCAAAGCACCTGCAATAATTCTCATAGTGGTAGTTTTACCGGCTCCATTTGGACCCAAAAAACCAACTACTTCACCTTCACCTATTTCGAAACTAATATTGTTCAAAACAGTTTGATTACCGTAGTTTTTTGAAAGATTGGTTATTTTGATTGACACTGTTATCTTGCTTATGAATGTAATTTGCAAAAGTACTAAAACTCAGCCATTTTGAAAAATGTTTTTTTAATTTTATGTAAATGCATGATAGATAAATCGTTTTTTTTATCTTTGCTGTCACATTCAATATATAATTCTGTGTTTAAAATCAATTTTATATGGTTAATTTTTCTCATGCCTTGCTTATTCTCATGTGAGTCTAAGACAATAGATTCAGATTTAATTTACTGCAAAGTTACTCCTTTAATTAAGTCTGAGTTAAAAGATTCAATTCTTTTTAGCTCTAATGATATAAAATCATTTAATACAAAAACAGGAGAAATTGTATTGTATAACAAACTTTCAGAAAGACAATTAGTTAGATATGGTAAATTCCGGTTTTATTTAGGTAGCGATTCTTTGTTTACCGCTAAATATGCATGTGATTATATGTCATCAATGGTCGACGACCTTGTTTTGTATTATAGTTTGTACGAGTCAAAGATTTTTTTGCAAGATGGATATCCAATGTGGAATGACAACTCGCAAATGAGTACTCTACGTGAACAAAACAAAGCCAAAAGGAAAATTAATTGGGATAGGTTTATCGACATACTAAAAGCAAATAACAAAATAGATTAATACTTTACCGAGTGAAAAACCCAAGCAAAATTATTTCAAAACTTTTTCTACTGATTTCAATTCTTGTTTCTTCCATTTCAATGTCGGCACAAAATTCATTTGAATTAAAAACATTGAATTTTTTCACATCGCTATGGAAAAACATGCCTCAAGAAAAGCTTTACCTGCAAACAGATAAACCCTATTATAGTGCAGGTGAAGATATTTGGTTTAAGGCTTATGTTGTAAATGCTTCTACACATCAACCAAATACGTTGAGCCGGTTTGTTTATGTCGAACTTATAAATGCTTTTGACTCGGTAATCATACGTGTGAAAATTAAGAAGGACAGTTTGGGGTTTTCAGGGCATTTGAAATTAAATCCCGATTTAGCTGCAGGTGATTATATTTTAAGAGCTTATACCTATTGGATGCAAAATGTGGGTGACGCTTTCTTTTTTAATAAGCAAATTAAAATTGGGAATAGTATCGACGATAGACTATTTAGCGCCATTAAGTTTGGCAAAATTTCGAATGGATATCAAGCTATTACCATTCAACTGAGTGATGTAAACTCGAAACCTATCGTTGGTAAGATGGTTAAACTTACTTATTCGGGTGCTAAAAATCCATATAAGCCTGCTCTATTAAAATCGAATCCACAAGGCGAGCTTTTGTGGCGTATACCTGTCGATTCTGCAATTGTCGATAAAAAATTCATTACATTATCAACTGATGAACCTTCCTTAAAATTCTCAAAACAGTTTGTTGTTCCTCCAATTGTCGATGATTTTGATGTGCAGTTTTTCCCCGAAAGTGGTTCGTTGATAAAAGACAATGTGCAGACAATTGCATTTAAAGCAATTGGGACTAACGGCTTATCTGTACATGTAACTGGTAAAATTTTTGATTTTCAAAATAAAGAAGTTGCCGAATTAAGTACTGTATATAATGGTATGGGTAAATTTTCAGTTTTTGTACAACCTGAAAATAGTTATTATGCATTGGTAAAAAATGAAAAAGGAGTTGAAAAGCGCTTTCCTTTGCCTAAAGTTCAGGAACATGGAATTTCATTGCAACTGGTCAGTAATAAGTCAAGAATATTTTACGAAATAAAAAATCAATTGACTAATTTACAAAGTCCTTTATACTTTCTCGTTCATTCGCGGGGAGTTATTTATGCCATGCAGTCAATTAAGTTTTTTAGTGGTCATCTTAATCAAGAAAATTTACCTGCCGGAATTACTTCATTTTCGGTGGTCGATTCTCTTGGAAATGTGTTTTGCGAACGTTTATATTTTGTAAAAAATAGTCGTTTATACAATATTAATATTAGTAGTGATAAAAATGCCTATAAAAACCGAGAAGAAGTAAAATTAAATATCAATATTTCTACTGAGCAACAAAAGCCTATAAAGGGAGATTTTGCCATAAGTATTACCGATAATAAATTAGTAGTTCAAGATTCAACATCAACAAATATTATAAGTCATTTATTGTTGACTTCAGATATTAAAGGTTATGTTGAGAGTCCTGCCGATTTTTTTACTGACAATGGAATAAGTTCAATTGAAAAGCTTGACTTACTTATGCTCACTCAAGCATGGCGCCGATTTGATTTAACTGATTATTTAAAGCGCAAAATTAAACATCCTAATTTTTATCTCGAAATGGGTCAGGCAGTATCTGGCAAAGTTTTGAATTTAGTCAATAAACCTTCAAGAAACTGTGATATTATTATGTTGTCGTCGTATAATAAATCATTCCGAATGGCGACAACCGATTCGCTAGGACAATTTCTTATCGAGGGAGTTGAATTTCCAGATAGCACATCCATTATGCTCAAAGCACGTAAAAAGAAAAGCATTACAGATGTTGAGATTGTTCCTGATAAAGATTTTTTTCCAAAGTCAAACGTTTTTATACCTTACAAACCAAGTGTATCCGATACTAAAATGATTGATTATTGGCAACTCTCAAAGGAGAAATATTATACCGAAGGTGGAATGCGTGTTATTAATTTGAATGAATTAACCGTAACTGCAAATGCTAAACCTACAACAGATGAGAACCCCTTGTATTCAGGAGCAGACACAAAAATCTCATCCGAAACACTTGATAAGTTTTCTGGAATGAGTATTTTGAACTATTTGCAGATGATACCTGGAGTGTCGGTTATGGGCGAAACAGTATCTATTCGAGGAGGCAGTGGTAGCCCTTTGTTTTTGATTGATGGCTTTGAAACCGAAAATATGGAAGATATTACTTATTTAACCACAAATGAAGTGGAAGATATCTCTGTTTTTAAAGGAGCAAGTGCAGCAATTTTTGGTGTAAGAGGTGGAAACGGAGCAATTGCAATTACATTAAAAAAAGGTATTACAGTAAAACATGCCACTCCAATTAGCCTTTCAGTAATAAATCCGCTCGGATTTCAGAAACCAAAATCGTTTTATATGCCAAAATATGAAGTAGAGAAGGTGAGAAATGCAACAAAACCTGACCTCAGAACAACAATATTTTGGGGTGATAAGCTAAAAATAGACGAAAATGGAAATATTAATGTTCAGTTTTTCACAGCTGACCCTCCCAATAACTACACTTTTGTGCTCGAAGGTATAACTGATGATGGCCAAATTATTCATAAATCAGGCATTGTTTATCGCCGAGAAACCCTACCAAAGCTTTATTATTAATTTTATTTTCACTTGCAACATCCGTTTAATCAGCCTAATTACATCAAAAACATGTTTTTTAGCATAAAAAATGAGTAAAAA
>CAYXQZ010000140.1:0-7964 GCA_964466415.1 uncultured Paludibacter sp. | reverse complement strand
TCAAAAATGAATTTCCTGAAGCTAAGGTATTTATTGGTGGTGCACCTGTGAACAATGAGTTTTGTAAGAAAATTGGAGCTGATTTTTATGCGCCAGATCCACAGGGTGTTGTAGAGTACTTAAACGCTATTGCATCTTAAATTTTCTCAATATATAAATTTTGCTAAAAATATCCATTACATGACCCTGATTAAAGGGTCATAGGATGGATGTTCTAAAATTATAAAAAAGATTTAAACATAATATTAATAAAAATTCATTTGAATTTGCAAGTTGAATTCAACATTAAAAAAACTAAGTGACGATATGAAAAAATTCCATTTTCTACAGAAAGTTTTATTACTTCAATGCCTTCTATTCTTTTGTTGTATTGAAAATTCCAAAAGTCAGGAAATTACACAAATTGATTGGCCAAAATATATGGCTCAACATGATTTAGTTTGGGATGTACTACCATTACAATGGAGCGAGGGAGCTTTTTTAGGTAATGGACAAGTGGGGATGATGATATATGTGTCAATCATAGATAATACAATTGTTTTTCACCTCGGGCGTCAAGATGTTACTGACCATCGAGGTGCAAAGGATAAGAAAACTTCGTTAGGTGTTGGTATGAATGGAGTAATGTATCAATTTCCACGTCTGGATATCGGTAAAATGATTTTACAACCAGTTGGAAAGATTATTTCTGGAACATTCCGTCAAGATTTATGGAATGCTGAAGTACAAGCTACCCTTGTTACCGATTCAGGCACTCTACAAATCAAGGCTTATACCCCACGCGACCGTATGGTTAATGTTATTGAAGTTATTTCAACGGAGAAAAATCCTTACAAATGGAGTTTTCGTGCAGGGAATCCTTCCTCTCCTCGTGCTTTGACCCACCCCAATCAGAAAGAAAGCAAAACTTATGTAACCAATCCGAAACCGCTAATTAAAAAAATAGGTTCTGCTTCTGTTTGTGTACAATCCCTTTTGGAAGGTGGTGATTATGCAACTGCATGGATAGAAAAACCAGTGAAGAATAAAACGGCTTCCACCCTTTTTGTATCTACTGCCAATGAAGTGCCTCGATCGGGTTATTCTGAAATTGTTGCTTTAAAAACCATTAATGATGCTGCAAATGTAAAATTAAAAGTAATTACTGCTGAAAATAGAACTTGGTGGCACAATTATTATAAGCAATCTTTCATTACTATACCTGATGCTCAGATGGAATCTTTTTATTGGATTCAGCTCTATCGATTAGCAACTTCTTCACGCACAGATGGACCTGCAATTGATCTTTTCGGTACACAATATAGAACGAGTCAATGGCCTGGTATTTGGTTTAATCTAAATATTCAACTAACTTATTGGCCTGTTTATGCAAGTAATCATTTGGAGATGGGTGAAAGTCTAATCAATATGATAGATGATAAATTTGATGGACTTCTTAAGAAAATGTCTGATGTAAATCGTGGTGTGTTGGGAGACTTTGCTTGGACAATGCATAATTATTGGTTACAATATCGATATGCAGGCGATTGGAAAAGCATACAAAACAAATGGGTACCTAAAGCCATACAGATAGTTGCTGCTTACGAGAAATTCCAAATTACTGATTCAGTAGGACGAATTCAACTTTTAGGTATGGGGTCTCCCGAATATAAAGGTTTTGCAAAGTTCAATAATCCAAATTACAATTTAGCGTTATTAAATTGGTTGCTAAGCGCACTAATAGAGTCGAATGAGAAGGCCGGTATAAATAATACTGATGTTGTTAAATGGAAAGAGATGCGTTCAAAACTATTACCGTACCCTGTAGATGAGAACGGATTGATGATTGGTAGCAACCAACCTGTTGATGAGACGCACCGGTGCTATTCTCACATATTAGGGCTCTATCCTTTATTTCAATTAAGTCCGGATTCACCTAAAGATAGAGAATTAGTTGAAAAATCAGTTTTACATTGGCATCATGTTGGCGAAGGTAAAGATCTTTGTGGATTTTCCTTCCTTGGAGCAGCATCATTATACGCTGCGCTTGGTAGGGGTGATGATGCCTATAAGCTTCTTAATGGTTTCCTCAATGGAAAAACAGGACAGAGCTTGTTAACTCCAAATACTTTCTATTTGGAGGGGAAAAATACTACGAATGAAACGCCTTTGAGTTTTGATGCAGCAGCAATTGAATTATTGTTACAAAGTTGGGGTAATAAAATCAGAGTTTTTCCGGCGATACCCAAAAAATGGAGTGAAACATCTTTCTCTCAGTTAAGAGCTCAGGGAGGATTTCTTGTAAGCGCATCGCTTAAAGAGGGTAAAACAGAGTGGATTGAAATTAAAAGTCAGGCAGGCGAAAGTTGTGTTTTGAAAACAATTGATTGGACAACAGCCGTTCAAGTTAAAGGGACTCGCAAATTCAAGATAAGCCCTTTAGGCAATGGTGAGTTTGCTATCGATCTCAAAGCAGGCGAAGAAATTCTGCTTTCACCCCGATCTGGATTTGGAAAAGCAATGATTGCCCCAATTAATCATCCAGCAGCTGAAAAAAATAATTACGGAGTAAAGAAAGGTAAAAACATGCCTGGGGGACGCGACTGGGAAATCCCTGAATATACCTATTAATGAACACTTACATAGAAGTCTCATCTAACAACTAAAAAATAAATTACATAAAAACATGAAAAAACTAATTTTAATTTCAGCAGCAATGAAATCATTCCGTTCATTGAGTTGCATTGTAATCTTAGTTTTGCTAACTGCCAGTGTTAGTGGCCAAAAAACAGAAAGTATAAACTGGCCGGATTTTATGTCACGACACGATCTAGTATTTGAACAACTTCCCTTGCAGTGGAATGAAGGTGCCTTTGTTGGAAATGGGCAAGTAGGGATGATGATATTTGCTACTTTAAAAGACAATCGTATCGACTTTCATGTTGGTCGTCAGGATGTTACCGATCATCGCAAAGCACCGGATCGTAAATCGTCACTCGGTGTCCATGGTGCGAGCGTTATGTTTGATTTTCCCCGCTTGGATATTGGTAGGATGGCATTACGTCCGGTAGGAAAAATCTTGTCTGGTACATTTCGTCAGGACCTATGGAATGCCGAGATACGGGGAACCATTGTAACAGATTTAGGATTAATCACACTGCGGGCCTACACCCCTTATGACAGAATGTTGAACATTATTGAATTGACCTCTACTGAGAAGAAAGATGGTAAGTCGGTAAAATATGCATGGGATTTTCTTCCGGGTAATCCTGCTTCTCCCCGCGCTCAGATTCTCCCCAAACAAGATACAACCTATGTAACCAATCCGAAACCGGTCTTGGCCATGGAAAATAATATTTACAGTTGTGTACAAACTTTGTTGGCTGGTGGTGACTATGCTACTGCTTGGATGGAAAAAAACAGTGGTACTTCGCAGTCGACCCTTTTTATCTCTACGGCCAATGAGGTACCCGCAGCAAATAAATCACTGGCTGTTGCAAAAAACAGCGTTATTGATGCTTCTAAGACCTCTGTTTCCAATTTAATGACACCGCACCGTAAGTGGTGGCATGCTTATTTTCAAAAATCATTTTTGTCTATTCCCAATGGGCAAATGGAATCTTTTTACTGGATTCAAATGTATAAAATGGCCGCTTCCTCACGCCCCGATGGACCGACCATGGATTTATTTGGACCTTTTTACAAACTCAGCATTTGGCCGGGAATCTGGTGGAATCTGAATATCCAGCTTGCCTATTGGAATGTGCTTCAAAGTAATCATTTAGAACAAGGAGAGAATTTGATTACCATTATTGATAATCAATTTGATATGTTCGTACGTAAATACGATTATCAAGCATTAGGCGATTTTACCTGGACCATGCACAACTACTGGTTACAACTTCGATATGGTGGTAATTGGAAAGTCTTGAACGAAAAATGGCTTCCGAAAGCCATTCAGATTGCCAAACTTTATGAGAAACGCATGACTAAGAATACGCAAGGGAAGTTGGAAATGGCACCTATGCAGTCGCCTGAGTATGATGGCTTTAAGTCATATAAAAATTCCAACTATAATATGTCTTTGTACCGTTGGCTATTGGGGGCGATGATAGAATGTTCTGAAAGAAATAATGTGAACAGTCCAGAAATTTCAACTTGGAAACAGACCTTAAATGACTTGAATCCTTTGGCTACCAACGAAAATGGTTTGATGATCGGTACTGAGAAAGCAGTTGATAAATCGCACAGACATTATTCACATTTGGTGAGCCTATATCCATTGTTTGTTTTAAGTCCTGATAATTTAACTGACAGAGAGTTGATTGACAAATCGGTGGTTCATTGGCATAAAATTGATAATGGAAGAGGACTTGCTGGTTATTCGTTTACTGGAGCTGCTTCGCTCTACGCTGCGTTGGGGAGGGGTAATGATGCCGAACCTGTTCTCCATCATTTTTTAAACGGAGACATCGGTAGTGGACAATTGATTTCCAATACATTTTATACCGAGGGGGGAGGTAAATGGCCTACAAACGAAACACCACTAAGTGGAGCCAATGCTATTTCGGAATTATTGTTACAAAGTTGGGGTGATAAAATACGGGTTTTCCCTGCCATGCCCGATAAATGGAAAGAGGGGGCGTTTGACCAATTGCGGACACAAGGTGCCTTTTTAGTAAGTGCGAAGCGCAATGATGGGCAAACGCAATGGGTAAAGGTGAAAAGTTTGGTGGGTGAACCTTGTGTTGTGAAAATTCCGGGTTGGACGAATGCTATTCAAGCAAATTCTGGTCGTAAATTTGTAATTAAACCATTGTCAAACAATGAGTTTTCTGTCGATTTGAAAGCTGGCGAGGAAGTCATATTGGTGTCAAATGCAAAGGCTAAAATTGCACCAATTGAGGCGATAAAATTACCTGCTGAGCACTATAATTCTTACGGTGTAAAAAAGGGGAAGGAGATTAAAACGGAACAAAATGCACAAGTGCCGGAGTATATTTTTAAATAATATACTATCAGTGGTTTGAATATCCGTTTTTTTATCCGCTCAACCCGCGTAAATCTGCGTTCTAAGCACCTGTATATATTAAATCGACACTTTATTTTTCATTGCATTTGTACTGAATACAAAAATTGTGACGATTATTTATGATTAACTACTTAATAAAAAATTAAATTATGAACAGAACATTTTTTTATTTACTAATTGCTTTTTTGTGTTTAAAATTCGGTTTTGCCTCTGCCCAAAAACAGAAAACAAAAAACAAGTTACAAACAGAAATAATAAGCAAAGGCCAAGTCTGGTCAGCCGAAAAAGCCAACCAATGGTATGCTCAGCATAAATGGATAAACGGTGCAAACTATATCCCAT
Source organism: uncultured Paludibacter sp. (assembly GCA_964466415.1). Classification (GTDB taxonomy): domain Bacteria; phylum Bacteroidota; class Bacteroidia; order Bacteroidales; family Paludibacteraceae; genus Paludibacter. Next base: position 2,611 of record CAYXQZ010000140.1, on the reverse strand, counting down.
ACAATGCCATCAACCAACTGGAGATGTGGCAGGCCGACACCTTTGATCCGTCCCGCATCGACCAGGAACTAGGATGGGCTGAAGCAATTGGCTTTAACACGATGCGCATTTTTTTGCACAGCCTTGCTTGGAAACAGGATCCAGAGGGGTTTATAGGGCGTGTGGATAAATATCTGGAAATAGCCAACAAACATAAAATTCAGACAATAATTGTGTTTTTCGACGATTGCTGGAATAAAGAGGCTCAAATAGGTAAGCAACCAACTCCTAAACCCGGCGTCCATAATTCTGGTTGGCTTCAAGATCCGGGAATACGTCAAAATAAGGATGAGTCAATATTTACCGAATTGGAAAAATATGTAAAAGATGTCATGGGACATTTCTCTAAAGATCAGCGTATACTGTTTTGGGACCTTTACAATGAGCCGGGGAACAGGGGTAAAGAGAACGCCTCACTACCTCTCTTGCAAGCTGTTTTCTCCTGGGCACGGGATGTTAATCCTGATCAGCCGGTCACTGTTGGTTTATGGCAATGGAGCTTCGAGGAGCTTAATAAGTCTCAGATTGAGAACTCTGATATCATAAGTTATCACAACTATGAAGAGCCGGCCAATCACAAAAGGGTAGTACAAATCTTAAAATCTTTCGGGAAGCCGCTTATCTGTTCGGAATATATGGCCAGGCCAAAAAACAGTCGCTTTTTTAACATTATGCCTCTTTTAAAACAAGAAAATGTTGGAGCCATTAACTGGGGCTTCGTGGCAGGAAAGACGAATACACAATATGCCTGGGATATACCATTAATCGATGGCCGTGAACCGGATGAATGGTTTCATGAGATCTTCTTGCCGGACGGAACCCCCTATAGCATAGGAGAGGTGAATCTGATAAAAAGGTTGAATGGGAAGTAAATGTTTATGTACGAGTTCCATCTAATAACTAAAAAACAATTATTAACAACAAAAAATAAATTACAAAAAAAATGAAAAGATTAGTCTTAATTTCAGCAGCAATTGTTTGCGTATTCATGGTCATGAAAGCAGACGTAAAACCCAATTCATTATTCAGTGATAATATGATTTTACAGCGTAAAACTGTACTTTCGGTATATGGAACTGCAACTGACAAAGAAAAAGTGAGTGTTGAATTTTGTGGACAAAATGTAAATACAGTCGCAAAGGATGGAAAGTGGCGGGTTGAACTTCAACCACTCAAAGCTGGAGGCCCTTTCACAATGATTATAAATGGAAATAATAGGATAGAGATTAAAAACGTGTTGGTTGGCGATGTGTGGGTGTGCAGTGGACAATCAAATATGGCACTTCCCTTAGGCCCATTACGAGGTTTTAAACCCATCGTAAATTGGGAACAAGAAGCAGCTTCGGCAAATTTTCCACAAATCAGACAGTTTTCTGTAAAACCAAAATCAACTGAAAATCCTATTGAAGATGTTAATTCAAATTGGGTGGTTTGTAATCCACAAACAGTACTTGATTACACAGCTGTCGGCTTTTTCTTTGCGCGTGAACTTCATCAGGATTTATCAGTTCCTATTGGCTTATTATCCTCTTATGTTGGAGGTACTGCAATAGACAGTTGGACACCCCGAGATGCTATGCATCAAAATCCTACGTTGAAACCTCTTGTTGATCATTTTTATAAGCAAGTAGATAACTATGAAACCGTTTTAGCGAATTTCAGGAAGGATTCCGTATCGTTAATGGAGAAATGGCAGGCTGAAACTATAACTGCAAAAGCAAATAAAACTGCATTACCACGTAAACCTCTGGCACCTGTACATCCTTATTTAAGTAGCAGATGGGGTGGACATTTTAATGCTATGATAGCTCCCTTGCAACAATACAAAGTAAAAGGGGTTATTTGGTATCAGGGAGAAGCTGACCGATTTAAGGCAATGCAATACAGAATCTCGTTTCCATTAATGATTTCAGAATGGCGAAAAGGTTGGGATATAGAAAAGATGCCATTCCTTTTTGCACAAATAGCCCCTAGATTTGATTATACGCCAGAAATTCGCGAAGCACAAATGTTGACTTTTAAAAATGATCCCCATACTTCAATGGCTGTATTGGCCGATTGTGGCGATTCGTTGGATAATCACCCCCCATTTAAACAACCGGTAGGACACAGACTGGCTTTAGGAGCAAAGGCTATCGCTTACGGTCAGAAAATTACTTATTCCGGTCCAATTTATAAATTAATGAAGGTGGTAGGCAATACCATTGAAGTGGAATTTGACTTTGTAGGAAAAGGGTTAGAGGCAAAAAATGGCGAATTAAAGGATTTTGAAATTGCCGGTGCTGATAAAAATTATGTTCCTGCAAAAGCAATTATTAAAAACAATAAAGTAATTGTTTCGGCCATGGATATTGAAAGTCCGGTTGCAGTGCGAATGGGTTGGTTCAACTATCCTCACATCAATCTTTTTAATAAAGATGGTCTCCCTGCATCTTCGTTCCGTTCAGATGAAAATTAAGTCCATCTGTTTGTAGAAGAAAAATAAATGATATTTTTACATGTTTACAGAATAAAAAATTAAAAAAATGAAAAAACAAATGACTTCGAGAGAACGTGTCCTGACAACCTTTGC
>CAYXQZ010000139.1:0-7994 GCA_964466415.1 uncultured Paludibacter sp. | reverse complement strand
ACAACTGCCGAAATCATGGCGATTAGCGCATTGCGGTTTACCGGATTTCCGTTGGCATCCACTATGGCCGAACGGTCGACATCGGTATCGAAAATCACTCCCAAATCAGCCTTTTCGCGCACTACAGCTTCGCAAATCGACTGCATAGCGTCCTTGTCTTCGGGGTTCGGAACGTGATTCGGGAAACGACCATCGGGCTCCAAAAACTGACTTCCAACCGTATTGGCACCTAGTGGTTTTAGTACTTTAGATGCAAAAAATCCACCCGCACCATTTCCGGCATCCACAATTATTTTCAATCCTTGTAGCGGTTTTTCGTAGTTCGATTCTATGTTGGCATTTCGGCGAATATAATCCACCAAAAACAGCGAATACTCATCAATAAACGACCACGAATTAATCGGCGTAGTTTCATCATTATCACTATAATCTTTATTTTCTGCTAGTTGCAAAATTTCCGAAATGTCTTTTTTGTCCAATCCGCCCTTTGACGTAAAAAACTTAAATCCATTTCGATTAAATGGCAAATGACTGGCAGTTATCATAACACCCGCTGTGGTTGCTTTTTCACCCGGAATAGTTGTCATAAACATGGCAGGCGTTGATGCCAAACCGCAGTCGAACACCTTAGCTCCTGCCTGATTTAAGCCTCTAATAAATGCATTTTTCAAAATTGTGCCTGATAAGCGAGAATCGGTACCAACTGCCACCGATACAATGCTTTGTGATGTATTATTTCGCAGCCATTGCACAAACGATTTTCCTAAAAAGGTGGCCACTTCAGGGGTTAAATTCACTTCTTCGCCCTGCACTCCTTCCAATGCCACACCACGAATATCGGAGCCGTTCTGTAATTTTTTCCAATTCATTGTATGTTGATTTTATTTGTAATAAATATTTTCAACCACAAAAGTAAGCAATTTGCACTAAACTAATTGCAGCAAATCGTTGTTTGATTTTTATAAAAATAAATACCGCTTGATAGTGCAATTTCATTAGCATTGGAATCAACACCGCCAGCTGGGCCGAGCGAAACATTAAACAGTGTTCAAAGTCCGTTTAAAGAGGATATAGGTTTAGTTTAACAATATAGGTTTTTTGAGGTAATCAACACCCCGCAACAAAGCATTTAAAATTGCTGTGTTGCGGGGTGTTTTTTACTTAAAATATATTCTCAATTTATTTATTTAATTTTAAAATCAACTCTTACAATTTCTCGAAAACTTCCCCAGCAAATTTTTCCAAGCCTGGGTCACGAGCGCCCATAAGTAGAAGTACATCGTTGCCGGTGAAGTGCGATTTTACGGCATCTACAAACTGATTGCGATCTTCCACAAAATAGGCATTTTTGCCCAATTTGCGTATGTCTTCAATCAGGTCGTTGGCCGAAATATCTTTCACGGCAGTGCCGCCAGCATAGAAAATTTCGCTCATCCATATTTCGTCCTGTGGGCGAAGTGCAGCGGCTATATCGCTTACAAAATCGGCACGTAAAAAGCGTGTTGGGCCATAACCGTGAGGTTGGAACCACGCAATTACTTTAGGTGCAACGGGTTGACAAGCCGAGATGGAAGCTGCACATTTGGCGGGATTGTGGGCGTAATCGTCAATAAGAATTACGCCATTTTTCTCACCAATTAGTTGATGCCTACGGTAAATGCCTTCGTACTTGGCCAATGCTGCAGCCGAAGTTTGGTTGCTTACACCCAATTGGCTCACAACCGCTATAGCCGACAAAGCATTTTCCATATTGTGACGACCAACGGTGTTCATTTTTACGGGCGTTCCATCTACTTCGAAGTAAATTTCGAAACCGTTTTGAACAAAATTGGTTGCTTTAAATCCAGCATCAATACCATAGGTTACAGCAAAATCGTTGGCTGCATTTACCGAAATTTTGGCAGCCAATTTATTGGAGCGATTGGTTATAAAAATCGCCTTCGTATTATCGCGGAAAGTACCGAAAATCTGCATCAGCTCATCAATTTCTTGGTGATCCTTGTCAATATTGAGCAATAAGCCTATTTCGGGATGGTACTGCACAATTGAACCATCGCTTTCGTCGGCTTCAATTACCAACCATTCGCCTTTGCCTACTTTAGCATTTCCAATTTTTCCTTCGCGAATAATACTTGTGAGCCCTGCACCACTAATAATACTTGGCTCAAGCCCAGCATATTGCAAAATGTCGAAAATCATGGCCGACGTGGTGCTTTTGCCCGATGTGCCTCCTACGGCTATTGTTTTTTTACTATCGGCAATGAGTGCCAGCACTTGCGACCGACGAAGAATAGTGATATTGAGTTCTTTTGCTTTTTTTACCTCAAAAACGGTGTCCTCAATGGCTGTGGAAACCACCACCAAATCGGTTTTATCGGTTATGCCACTACCATCCTGCAAAAAGCATTGAACACCTTCGGCCACGAGTTTGGTGCGGGTATCGTTTTCAACATCAGGCTGAAAATAACGGTCGCTGCCACTTACGTTTTTGCCTGTACCACTCAAATATTGGGCAATAGCGCTCATGCCTGTACCGGCAACACCTATAAAAAAAATATTATTAAAATCGTTGATAGTCATATTGTTATAAATTTAAAACGAGTTAATATTTTCCGATTACAAATGTAGTAAAAAAAACAGAAACCAAAGTCGAAGAATATTGAATAAAAGATTTTGAACGCAAATAACGTAAAATCGAAGATCCAGATTAAACATAATAAACAGAGAAGCGAATTTTCATTATTGATAATTATTCCTTTTGTATACTTTTGTGTTCTTATGTGGTTTAATTTATATTTTGATGAAGTAGAATTTGTATCTTTGCATAAAATATTGAATACCGTTTTATGTCAAAACCAGTAATAACTATTAGTGGGCATTACAAAACACTTTTGTTGTCGCACGAAAATCTTTTTACATACACTGAGCGTCGACAACTGAAGCTACTACTAGCATCATGCTTCAAGCTTCAAAACCTCTCCAGCGAGCAGGTAAGGGCATTTATGCAGTTGAAAATCGCTATTGTTGACGCTTTGCTTAACGAAGTAGGTTTGGGCAAGGCGGCGGTAATTAGTGTTCTTTTTCAGGACTTTATTACTCAAAAATGCATTACGTTGGATGAGCTCGAAAAAACCTTTTCGACCAATATAAGCGCCATTACAAAGGGTTTAATACGTGTGCGTGAATTGTACGAACGCAATACGTCGCTCGAAACCGAAAATTTTAGGAAATTATTACTCACTTTTGCCGAAGACGTACGCGTAATACTCATTATTATTGCTACCCAATTGCAAAAAATGCGTACGCTCGATTCCGAGCCTGAAAATATGCGCATGCAAGTAGCTCGTGAGAGTTCGTTTTTGTATGCTCCATTAGCGCATCGTATGGGTTTGTATAAGATAAAAACGGAGTTAGAAGATTTATCGTTAAAGCACACCAACAGAGATGTGTACAAAGAAATTGCACATAAGCTAAACGAGTCGAAACGTTCGCGCGATATTTATATTAACGAATTTATTTCGCCATTAAAAGAGAAACTGAATGAATTGGGATGTACCTTCGAAATTAAAGGACGTACAAAATCGATTCATTCCATTTACAATAAAATTAAAAAACAGAATACGCCATTCGAAAATATATACGATTTGTTTGCCATTCGGGTAGTTTTTGATGTGCCGCTTGAGAAAGAAAAGGCGGCTTGTTGGCAAGCATATTCCATAGTGGCCGATATGTACCAACCAAATCCGAAACGCTTGCGCGACTGGCTTTCGATTCCAAAATCGAATGGGTACGAAAGTTTGCACACTACGGTGCTAGGCCCGCAAAATAAATGGGTGGAGGTTCAAATTCGCACAGTGCGTATGGACGAGGTGGCCGAAAAAGGTCTTGCTGCACACTGGAAATACAAAGGCATTAAGGGCGAAAGTGGCATGGACGAATGGCTTAAAAACATCCGTGAGATTCTTGAAAATCCGGATTTGAATGCCGTGGATTTTATGGACGAGTTTAAGCTCAACTTGTACGACAAGGAAGTGTTTGTATTTACGCCCAATGGCGATTTGCACAAATTGCCCAAAGGAGCTACTGCGCTCGATTTTGCATTTTCCATACACTCAGGTTTGGGTTGTAAATGTGTGGGAGCCAAGGTCAATGGCAAAAATATGCCCATTAAGTACGTATTGAATAATGGCGACCAAGTGGAAGTGCTCACTTCGCCCACACAGAAACCTAATCAGTCGTGGTTGCAGGTAGTTACTACTTCGAAAGCAAAAAATAAAATTCGTCAGGCGCTCAAAGAGGTGGAGTTTAAAGATGCCGAAATTGGTCGCGAAACTTTGGTTCGGCGTTTCAAAAATTGGAAAATTGAGCTCGACGAAGGCAAACTATCACGTTTGGCTAAAAAGAAAGGTTTTAAAACCGTAAGCGATTTTTATCAGGAATTAGCGCGCGAAAAACTGGACGTACTTGCTATGCGCGATGCATACTTGGATTTGGACAAAAAAGATCTAAACCCCGATATGGTTGAAATGCGTAGCGCCGATGGTTTCTCGAAAGAAAAACACGGTCGCGAATCGGACAACAAAGAGGATGTTTTGGTGATAGGCCAGGATTTAAAAAATGTTGATTTTAAACTTTCGAAATGTTGCAACCCCATTTATGGCGACGATGTATTTGGTTTTGTGGCAGTTACGGGTGGTATTAAAATTCATCGCACCGATTGTCCTAATGCGCCACAAATGATTGAACGCTTTAACTACCGCATAGTAAAAGCTAAATGGTCGGGCAAGTCCATTGGTTCGCAGTATCCCATTACGCTACGCATAGTTGGGCACGACGATATTGGCATAGTTACCAATGTAACATCGCTCATTTCAAAAGAAAAAAGCATTACGTTGCGCTCCATTTCGGTTGATACCAATGCCGGATTATTTCAGGGTAACCTCACCATAATGGTAAGTGATAATAAAGATTTAGAACAGATTATTAAAAAAATAAAATTGGTAAAAGGCGTAAAAAATGTTTCGCGTTCGTAGATAATTTGAATTTTTATAAAAATTTTGATTATGATAGTCGAAAGCTGGAACTTTCGGACTATATTTGAACATTGTAAATATGAAAAGCGTTTTTTTGACTAGTTATTAAATTATCGGATGCAGAAACAAGAAACTAAAATACTTACTGAAGAGGAACAGATTCAAGCTGAATTTGATGCGCTGCTCAACGATTATCGGAAAACAAATCATCGTCAGAAAATTGAGCTAATAACCAAGGCTTTTAACTTTGCTAAAGCTGCCCACAAGGATATGCGGCGCAGGTCGGGTGAACCATATATTATGCATCCGTTGGCTGTGGCACGTATTGTGGTACGCGAAATTGGCTTGGGCTCTACTTCTATATGCTCAGCGTTGCTGCACGATGTGGTGGAAGATACCGATTATACGGTGGAAGATATTGAAAAACTTTTCACACCAAAAATTGCTCAAATTGTAAATGGACTGACTAAACTCTCGGGAGGTATTTTTGCCGAAAAGGCTTCGGAGCAAGCCGAAAACTTTCGTAAGTTGCTGCTAACCATGTCCGAAGATATACGTGTAGTGTTGGTAAAAATGGCCGACCGACTGCACAATATGCGCACACTAGGTTCGATGCCAGCTGCCAAACAATATAAAATTGCGGGCGAAACAACCTATATTTACGCACCTTTGGCTCACCGCTTAGGCCTTTTCCGTATAAAAACCGAACTCGAAAACCTCAGCTTTAAATACGAACATCCCGATAAGTACCAGGATGTTGAGGATAAATTGGCTGTTGATGAAGAAGCACGAATTCAGTTTTTCAAAGAATTTACAGAGCCGATAAAGAAAAAATTAGCAGGAATGGGCTATATGTTTTTTCTGAAAGAACGTGTTAAGTCGGTTTTTTCGATATGGAATAAGATGAATTCAAAAAATATCCCATTCGAAGAAGTTTTTGATTTGTTAGCCTTGCGTATTGTTTTTGAACCCAAAGAGGGTATGAGTGAAAAAGATCAATGTTGGATGCTCTACTCAGCCCTTACCGAAATTTACAAACCACATCCCGAACGTATTCGCGACTGGGTAAGTAACCCCAAAGCCAATGGATACGAAGCATTGCATATCACACTTATGGGGCCACTCGGACGTTGGGTAGAAGTGCAAATCCGAAGTAAACGTATGAACGAGATTGCCGAAAAAGGACTTGCGGCACACTACAAATACAAAACTGGCGAAAACGATGAATCGGAACTCGACAAATGGATGAAAACCATTAAGGAATTGCTCGAAAACCCCGAACCGAATGCTATTGACTTTATGGATACATTCAAACTCAACTTGTTTGCATCCGAAATTTTTGTTTTTACACCCAAAGGCGAAATTAAGACCATTGCACTAGGTGCTTCTGCACTCGATTTTGCATTCTCGCTTCACTCCGACCTAGGTATGCGATGTATTGGCGCTAAAGTAAATCACAAGTTGGTACCGCTGAGTTATAAACTTCAGAGTGGCGATCAAATTGAAATTATTACCACTAAAAAGCAGTCGCCCATGCCTGAGTGGCTCAATTATGTGTCAACCGCACGTGCTAAATCAAAATTGCGTGCATATTTCAAAAAAGAAGAAAAACAAATTATTGCCGAAGGTCAACGTTTAATCGAAGAAGTTTTAGCTACCAAAAATCTAAAGCCAGAGAACGAAATTATTGTTAAGATAATGAATCACTTTAGTTTTACCGACCGCAATACACTTTATTTACAGGCAGGGAGAGGCTTGATACACATCGACGAAATTACAAAAATTACATTTAAACCCAAGGATCAAAATGTGTTTATTAAATACTTGAAAATGCCTTTTGGAGGCAATCAGGATAATAAACAACCCAAAACAGTTCCAATAGATGGGGTGCTTGTAAATAAAATTGACCGCAAAAAAACACTGCTACTTACCGAAGAATATGCTGGTACAGTGTACCATTTAGCTGAATGTTGTAACCCTATACCGGGCGACGATGTACTTGGTTATGTGGACGATGTGGAAAAACTGTTTATTCACAAACGCGAGTGTTCCGAAGCGGCAAAGCTCAAATCGAGTTTTGGCAAACGTTTGGTTTCGGTTGACTGGGCAACACACAAAGCACTCTCATTTATTCAAACACTCGAGATAAAAGGCATTGACAAGCAAGGTGTTATGATTGAAATTCTGAAAGTAATTTCCGAGAAATTTGGAGGGAATATCAGCAAAATAACAATTGAAACCAACGATGGTATTTTTATCGGACATTTCTCCATATCGGTCCACGATACCGAAGATATTGAATTGCTGTGTAAAAATATTAAGAAAATTTCCGAAATCACATCGGTGCAACGGGTGTAAAATTCTTATATTCCTATTGTCTATTTCAAATAATGTACTTATATTTGTACTTAATTAAGTACATTACAATATAAAACTATGATTGCAACAAATTTTTCAGAATTCAGACTTGGCTTAAAAGGATTTTTGGACAAGGTGGAAAACGATAACGAAACGCTCATAATTAAACGGAAATCTGGAGTTGGATCAGTTCTGATTTCGTTGGAAGAATATAATTCTTTAATTGAAACAATGCATTTGTTAAGTTCAAAGAAAAATGCCGACAGATTGTTTGAGTCTATTCAACAAATGAAATCAGGGCAAACTATTCAACCAAATTTAGAAAATTAGTATGCTCATTACATTTACTAAAAATGCATGGGAAGATTATCTTTATTGGCAAAATACAGATAAAAAAGTCCTCAAAAAAATCAACGAACTACTCAAGAATATACAACGAAATCCGTCTGATGGCATTGGAAAGCCAGAGGCTTTAAAATTTGATTTGGCTGGCTATTGGTCGCGAAGAATTGACCACGAACACAGGCTTGTATATCAAGTGAAAGAACAATCAATTTTAGTTTATGCTTGTCGTTATCATTACGATTAAAATCACTATTTTTG
>CAYXQZ010000138.1:0-7997 GCA_964466415.1 uncultured Paludibacter sp. | reverse complement strand
TTCTCTACTGCTGTTCAGAATGCAGATTTTGTAAGTTTGCATATTCCTGATGTTGCAGCTACTAAAAACTTTATCAATGCTGAACGTCTAAATCAAATGAAACAGTCAGCTTATCTGATAAATACTGCTAGGGGAGGTGTTGTTGAAGAGGATGCAGTGTACGATGCAGTGAAAGCAGGTCAAATTGCAGGAGCAGTTTTGGATGTATTTAAAAATGAACCTTATATGCCTGCAAGTAAGAATTTAAGAGAACTTGACAACGTAATTATGACACCTCATATAGGTAGTAGCACCATAGAAGCATGTGACAGAATGGCTGAAAGTTGTTTGAAAAATATAAGTTTTGCGAATTCAGGACAGTTTGAGTTAATGAATAAAATAATTCAATAAATTTGCGTCATTAAAAGTTCAATATACTATGAAAATCACAAATTCAAAGATACAATGAATATACTTAAAAAATTAATTTTGACGATTATATTTGTATTTGTAACGTTTTCGATATTTGCTCAAAGTAATATCATTAAAGGTATGGTTACCGACAAATCAGGAAGTCCCTTAGTAGGGGTAACTGTGGTAGTCATAGGAGGAAAAGCGGGGACAATTACTGATATTAACGGTAATTTCAAACTAACTGAAACTACTACAAATGTAGTGTTGAAATTTAGTTATATTGGTTTTGATAGTCAGGAAGTAAAATATAAAAGTGGAGAGCAACTGGTTGTAAAATTAGAAGAAAGTGCTATCCAATTGAAAGAAACTGTGGTAGTGGGTTATGGTTCACAGGAAAAGAAAACCATTTCTTCCTCGGTATCAACAGTTAATATGGAAGATATTACACGAACACCATCTTCTTCACTTAGCCAGGCGTTAGCTGGGAAACTAGCAGGTGTAGTAGTTGAAACAGCATCGGGTGACCCGGGTCAGGGTGCCAAAATAACTATTCGAGGTAACAATACCATGCGCGCTGATGGGGCAAATGAGCCTTTGGTGGTAATTGATGGTTTTATCGGTGGTGATTTAAACTCTTTAAATCCGAATGAAATTGAGACTATGCAGGTACTTAAAGATGCTGCATCTGCATCAATTTATGGATCACGTGGAGCTAATGGTGTGATTATCATCACAACTAAAGCCACACCTCAAAATCAGAAACTTAAAGTGGAATACACCGGTTTTGTGGGAATGTCACAGGCTCTGTCATTTCCAAAATCAATGAATTCGCAATCTTTTGTTGATTATGTTTATAAAGGATTATCTAATCAATACAATTATTCAACCTTAGTAAATAAAACAACTTATCCAACATTAGAATCGTATATAAAATACAGAAAATACTATTACCCTGGCTTTTTCAAGGCTGACGGTACCGGACCTGCCCGCTGGATGTACGATGATGTGGATTGGGCTGAACAAATTCTTAGAAATGCTTTAAGCACTCAAAATACGTTAACATTTTCAGGCAAACACAAAGGTCTTGGGTATCGAATATCAGGAGGTTATAATGTACAGGATGGTGTCATAAAGGAAACTGGTAATGTCAGATACAATTTAAATACTCAATTTAGTTTCAATATCACCCAAAATATTTCAGCCAGAATCAATACCTATTTCAATAATTCCAAAACACAAAACAAGAATGCAACAACGGTGAGGGATGTTTGGCAGGCATTTCCTATGGTTCAACCTCAATTTGAAGATGGCACCTGGGCTGATCCAACCAGTTGGCAAAACAATGTTTGGGGGGTAACTGGCACATGTATGAATTTAAGATATTATAACCCATTGAGAGATTTGAATTTACTTCGGGATTTCAGCATAAGTGATGATAAAAAGGCAAGTTTATACTTAAATTGGAAAATTAATAAACGGCTGAATCTAACATCTACTGTTTCATATCTTTACAGAAAAAGCACCCGAAATCAGGAAGTATTAGCAGGTTATACTAACCCTACAACTCCTTATTCAATAACAAACACTTTTTCGGATGGAAGTATCTGGCTACAGGAAAACTATTTGACCTATGACTTTAAAAAAAAGAAGTCGCCCGTTCAATTAAATGTTGTTATGGGTAATACGTTGCAAGGTACAAATATGAACGGAAATAGCATTAAGGACAATGTTGAAGTTCCGGGAGCTAAATCACAAATAACAAACACCTTGGCTTCATTTTACAGTAGATTTAATTTTAATTATGATTATAGATATCTGCTAACTGGTACAGTGCGTACCGATGCTTCTTCCCGTTTTGGCGTAGATAATCGTTGGGGTTGGTTTCCATCGCTCTCTGCTGGTTGGGTTATCTCTAATGAAGGTTTTCTGAAAGATAATAAAGTATTAAGCACACTTAAGTTGAAAGCATCTGCCGGGGTTACAGGTAACGAAAACATCCCTGTTTTCGACCACTGGGGAGTTTTAAAAATAACAAAGTATCTGGATGCTTCCGGCAATCTGGTTGATGCGACAACATCTTCATCACTTGGAAATAATATGTTAAGTTGGGAAACAACTAAAGATTACAATATTGGTCTTGAAGTGGGTTTTTTCCAAAACAGGATTAGTCTTTTGGTCGAAAAATACGTTCGGAATACTGATGGCTTGTTATTTTCCGCTCCGGTGCCGGCTATTATGGGTCATACTACCATGTTGCAAAATATTGGTGATATTCGTAATGAGGGGATTGAACTTAGTTTTTCAACACGAAATATTATTTATAAAAATTTCTCGTGGTTAACTACTTTCAATATCTCACAGAACAGAAACACAGTTATGAAACTGGGGTATGATGGAGCACCGGTAAGAACTGATTATACAATTACTGAGGAAAACAAACCGATGGGTATGTTTTATGTGTTTAAAACCGATGGTTTGTATCAAACACAGGAAGAGATAGATAACTCTATTCATTATGATGGAGCAACTATTGGAAACAACCGAATAATTGATACGAACGATGACAAAGTAATTGACCCATCAGATAGAGTCGGTGTTGGAAATCCGGAACCAAAATTTACAGCAGGATTGTTGAATACGTTTAAATATTACAATATATCTTTGGCTATCCAACTTACCGGATCATATGGAAATCAGGTAATGAATGGGGGGTATAGAACAGTTGGAACATTAACCAATGATTTTAGAGATGCTTCTCAATATGCTTATGACCATTCCTGGACACCTGAAAATCCAAATGCTCGCTTCGCATTGCCTATGCTTAATGTCAAGGATTTTAGAGGAAGTTATTTTTTTGATACTTACATTGAAGATGCTTCGTTCCTGCGTATTCAAAGTGTGGTTTTAACTTACGATTTTTCTAAAACATTCTTACGTAGATCTAAACTTCAAGCATTAAGCGTTAATTTGAATATCCAGAATCTGTTTACATACACAAATTATTCCGGTCTTGATCCGCAGGCATCATGGGGATATAGAACCGATCCGCTTCGACGTGGAGTTGATTATTATGATGGATATCCTATTCAAAGGACAGCTTCAATAGGTCTAAAGTTAAGTTTTTAAAAGAATAAATATTTCATTATCAGATTTATATGAAAAACACTAAAATAATCATAGTTGCAATGTTTGTTGGGATATTTAGTTCTTGCGACGATTTTTTAAACGTTGCTCCTGACAGAGATATTTTTGCAACAAAAGCGAATGCTTACAAAACCGATGCCGATTTTGAGTCAGGTATAATGGGATGCTACAAAACATTTGCTCAGACCTATAATGACAATTTGTTGATTATAGCTAATACTATGGCCGATGACTCCTATAATCCTCGTGTGAGCCAGTTCGACAACACTGCATATTTAAAATTATTCAAACCCGGTCAGTCTGATATTTTGATTTTCTGGTCGCTGTGGCAAAAAAGTTATGCGGCAGTACGTAATGTAAATTTACTTCTTAATTATGTTCAAACTGCGGATATTTCGACAGACTTAAAAATAAAATATGAAGCAGAGGCCAGGTTCTTAAGAGCTTATATCTATTTCGATCTGGTAAAAGTTTGGGGTGATGTGCCTTTGGTTTTGGAACCACTCGAAAATGTCAACGAAGCATATTCCATTATCAGAACGCCAAAAGCTGATGTTTACAAACAAATTTACAGTGATGTGGATTATGCAATAAATAATTTAACTGAATCGCATGACCCAAGCCGAACAAATGTGTACGCTGCCCGAATGCTTAAAGCTAGAGTTTTATTGTACGACGCAGGTGCCACTTTTAAATACGATAATGAGGCTATATCTTTGCTAAATGGGATAACTGGCTTTGAATTGATGGAGAATTTCAGTGATTTGTTTAATAACCCATCAAAAGAAAATTCAAAAGAATCCATTTTTGAATTGCAATTTGCTGCGACAACAGGTATGGGGACAAAAGTACCATCGAGTTTTACCAATTCAGATTATATCAAAGGTGTTCCGGTTGGATCGGTTCCTAATGGCATGAATGATTGTGCACCATCGCCCAAACTTATCGAATTAATGAGTTCGGACGATGATAAAAGAAAGGCATCTACCTGGGAATGGTACGGTAAATCCATTGGCAAACCCATTAATGCTGCAAATCCTGTAAACATAAAATTTACTTTTATGATACCCTCAACCAGTTTTGTTAATGAAGCCGGAAATAATATTATTTTAATGAGATATGCAGATGTATTGCTGTTGAGAGCCGAAATAAATGCACGTTTAAATCCCAACGATCAAACATTGGCATTGGCCGATTTAAACCTTATAAGGAACAGAGCCGGTGCCGGAAGTTTGGCAAATACGCTCACCAACGACGAAGTGAAAAACTTTATTGATTTGGAACGTTTTAAAGAGCTTGCATTCGAAGGACAACGTTGGTGGGATTTAATCAGAACAGGAAGAGCAATTGCAGTAATAAACGAATTTAACCAAAGGCCGGATATGGTTTCTAAATTTTTACCATATACTCCCAGCCTTATGACTGAAGACTTTTATGTTTTTGCAATACCGTTTCAGGTTATCGACAATAATCCGAAAATTACTCAAAATCCGAACTTAAACTAACAAATAAAATCACAACCATGAGATACTTTCTAATACTTATAACAATATTTTTTATTTCATGCAAAACTGAAATAGAACAACCTGTAGTGGATACTGAAAGCTATTATCTGGCAAAAAAAGTTATGCCGGTTTTTGTGCCTTCATATCTTCCTCGCAATTCAGATGTTATAATACGTTCTTTAAACTTCAGGCCGATTAATACAAGTGACACCTACGACACTTTTCAGGCAATGAATGATTTTCACGTTACCCGTTTGGAATGGTGCTATGTTTCGAATTTAACCGATGCGCAAGCACTGGTAAAAACAGCTGCAGTTAAAACGAGTGGACGATTTTTTGGTGCGTCGGCAAGTACAAGCGTAGCAAGTGCCAATGCTTCTGTAAATCTGAATGGTGAACCAATCTACTGGAAACATCAACGTTCCTGGGCAACCCCACCAATGATTGGATGTATGTCAAATCCTAACTATTATCAATCGCATTTGAACGATATGATTCGTACATGTAATGTAGGAGCTTCATCAATTCAGCGTGATGATCCGGGACAGGCAGAATCAATTATGTCAATTGGTGGCTGTTTTTGCAATTATTGCATGGATAACTTCAGACTTTGGTTACGAAGAAATGTATCTGCCGATTCATTGAAAATTTATGGTGTGAGCGATATCAATTCATTTAATTATAAAACACATTTACAATCATTGGGTAATGTGCCTGTTGGCGATGCTTTTTCAACATGGAATGGAGGTAAATTAAAAGAATTTTTTGCTAAGTACCAATCACAAACAAATTACGATTTCTTTATCCACCTTCGAAGTGATTTGAATAAAGCACAGGGAAAAGAGATTCCTATGTCGGGTAATAATACATCCTATCAGGACTGGTCTAAACCATTTTATAAAATATTTGATTGGGGCATGTCAGAAATGATGGTGTCCACAGCAACTCCAAAAAATATTTATGAACGATCACGGGCTGCTTTGCAATTGTCAAAAAAACAAGTTTTCAGCACCCCAAAATTTCTAACCCCAAATGAGCTGACTGATAGTGCAAGGTTGAAACTGAACCGAAAAGTTATTGCACAGGCTTATGCATGTGGTGCGGTGCCGGTTGTCCCATGGGATTTATACGACCAACTTAGTACAAGTTCTGAACGATTTTTTGGAAAAAAAGAAGATTATGCTGATTTATTTGGTTTTGTGAGAGCCATTGCTCGGTATTTGGACAACTACGTTGAAGCAGCTGCTTATGGTAAGGACTTGACAATTTCGGCCACGCAACCAAAAATTATTCTAAACGATTTGCCCGAAAATGTATATGCTTTAGTAAGGGTAATACCTCAATCGACAGAAAACGACATTGTAATTCATATAGTGGACTGGAGAGATGAAAAAACAGCATTCAATATTGATATTGACAAGCGCAAGTTATTTGCTGGCAATAAAGTGTCATTTAAAATGCTAACCAGCAAGCCTTTTAGCCTTGATATAAATACACAAGTTGAAGTTGATGCAAAACAAATGTTGACAACAAATGAGCTTTTTTCGGCCAAACAGTCAGCAGCATACCTGCCTTTTGTTGATGAGAAACAACTGGATGCAATTGAAAGTGGAAATACGATAACTCTATCTGTTTCAAATGTTTCGCCCTGGGGTATAATTATTGTTTCAAATTTACATTGACAAATTAAAAAACGATGAGAAATAAAATAACAAATAAGAGTCAATTGATAATTTGCATGTGTCTGATTTTGTTAATCAGTTCATGTAAAGAAATTGAAATACCTGAAGTATTCTCACAAACAGTCGAGATTGTTTCAACTTCACCTGTTTCTACAGCAACAGCCAGCATTGCTCCGGGTACTGAAATTACATTTACCGGAGTAAATGTTATGAATATCAGCAAAGTAATGTTTGGCGATTTTGAAGCAACAATTCTGAGTAAAAAACTTTTCGCCATTAGAGTTTCGGTACCTGCCGGCAATTTGATTCAGGATGCCACAACTAAATTACGGTTGAGAATTTACGACAGCGTAAATACGGAACCGATATATGAATCTGATTTTTGGGTATTTGTGGCATTGAAAGATACACGAATAACATCCCATACACCGCTCACCGGTGTAACCATTGGCGATATGATTACATTTGGTGGAAGCAATTTGGATAAAGTAAAACGAATTTTAATCAATGACATCAGCATTAGCCCTACTGAATTTTCATCTCAATCAACAACTAAAATAGAAATGCGCGTGCCCACAAAAGTGTCTTCCGCTTTGAGTTCGGGCCTAAACGAAGTAAAGCTTTCAGCTGTTTGGGATGATAATGGGACTGAAGAAACATTGGTGTTAAACAGTGCATTTAAAATTGTAATTCCACAGGTTTCAGTCGTTAATCCACATGCTAACCCACTGAAAATTGGTAATGAAATTACATTTGCCGGATTTTATATGGATAAAGTAGACTCGGTTTATGTCGGCACAGTGAAAACACGTATTAAAAAGAAAACCGCAAATTTATTAACTGTGGTGTTGTTGAATGGAAATTACAACAATAATACTGGAAATCCGATACAATTGAATTTTATTGGGTATTATGGTTTTTACAAACAGCAACTAGGATTGCTTTCAAATACTTTTGTTGATACGACTCCAATTCAAGAGGTTGAACCACCTGTTGTAAGTGGTATTATAGCAGCCGATGGCTATTACCTGAAGAAAGAAGTTGTGATTGATGGAACCAATTTGTCGGTAGTAGATGAGGTTATTGTGGGTGGTTTAAATGCTAAAATTCTGACTGACCGTACAAATACTCAACTTAAATTCCTCATTCCTGAAGATTTCACATTCAACACTCCGCAGGAATGTGATATAGAGCTATCGTTCGGAACAGCATCACCTACAATAGTTGGTTCAAAAGTAATTTATCCATTCTATTATTGGAAAGATTTGCAAAT
>CAYXQZ010000137.1:0-8060 GCA_964466415.1 uncultured Paludibacter sp. | reverse complement strand
TATAAACTATATATTTTTTTTTACATGTAGTGTATTACATAAAAATACTGTCGCAAATTAATTTATTTTCTGTGGTAATTTATACGACAATAAAAGCTTTCAAAATACTTTTACATCAATCAAAATCTCAAATTTCATTTTAAAATCTTATTTTTAATACGATTATAAACTACTACTTCAAGTAGATACGAGAATATTAGTAGCACAAGTATATACAAACTATATTCGATAATTTTATTATTTATAAAACGTAAATAATGAGCCTCTACAACTAAATAATGATGAGCAATATATATAACATAAGAGCTGGAAGCAAGGTATTTAAATTTTCCAACAAACAACTCAAAACCAATCCATTTAAGTTGTTTCCAAAGTATTGCGCCAAAAAGAACCATTATTGTAAATACAAAATGACGTAATTCAACAAAAGGATATGCAACCAAAGGATAGGCATAAATTTTTGTAAATTCGAAATTCAATTTCAGATTAATGGCTAAGATTATTGAAATTGATATTAGTAAAAAAGCTTGAGGCATAACTGCTTTGAAACTAAATTCGCCTTTCTTCAAATAAATATCGGCAAAGCGAACACCTGTCCACCAAATTGCAAAATACATTACTAAACGATTGACAATAAAGGGATAAATTAGATAACTCGCAGCAGCAACAATTGTTAGGATAGTAACAAACTTGTTTATCTTTTCGGGTTTAATGTAAGTTGCCAATACAAAAAATAGCATGTAGAACCACCATTCGTATGAAAGCGACCATAAAACGCCATTTCCTAAATAAGCAGGAACAATTACATTTGGTTTTAGCGAAATTACATCTTGAAGCATAAATAAATTACCTATCAAGTGTTTTAAATCTGGATTCGCCCAACCATCTGCTTCATAACATCTTATTATATAAGCCAATATAAAAACGATAATCATCGGAATATACAAACGAATAAACCTACGAATAAAATAATAGCCAAATGATTTATCCTTGGAACGTTCGTATGTAAACTTTATTACAAAACCCGACAGTACAAAGAAGACAATCACCATTTCGGGGCCAAAACGAAAAAGGTAGCCAATATTTATACCGAACAACTCAATTTTTTGTGGTAAAACATGAAAAAACACCACATATAGAGCTGCAAATCCTCTTACAGCTTCTAATTTTTCTAGTCGATTTGATTTCATAGATCTTAAAAATTATTGGATTATTTATTATTTGCTTTAATAAGCAATGATTCCGATTCAAATTCATTTTTTTCCCACTCTGGCATAAGCGAAATCATAGCCATGCTAGCAAAAACGATGATTAAGTTTGGCAATTGTCCTAAACTCGAGGCTGTATAAGATGAGACTATAAGGCCGTACATTCCACTTGTTAACGCCATTGCCTTGAATTTATTTTCTGGTTTTTTTAATCGGAAAAACACTAAAAAAGAAGCTTTCCCGACAATATAAAAAATCATAATCAAATAAAAAGTTAGTCCAACAATACCCTGTTCTGCCCATATCTGAATATAAAAACCATCGGTAGCGGTTTCGGCTAGTACTGTACCGGGGCTAAAACGCATTCCCCAGTTCCCAGCCGAGCCAACTCCACCTCCAAAAGGTCTAGTTTTGAGGTAGTCGGCAAATATCTTTCGATTATCATTCCTTACATCCATCGACGCATTATCACCTGAAAACCCTGAGCGCATACGCCTAATTTCGTAATTACCCTGCCCAATATTAGTATATTTAAAAAAAACAAATATCAACACCATAAGCGTTACACCACTTACAATGATAGTAATACGTTTCGAAAGAATTGCATAAACAGCAAAACCTGTTAATGGCACTGCAATTGCACTACGAGTACCTGATATCATCAAGGCAAAAAATGACATAAAACCAATAGCCAAATAGAAATACTTCAGACTTTTTTTGGACTCGTGTATAGCGAGAACAATGTAAAGTACTGAAAAATAACCCATTGAGCTGCCAAAAGTGCCAGCATCCGAAAAAATTGAAAATACACGCAACTGTCCAAATAAGATATGAGTTGAACGATTCCCGGGTTGATTTAACCATCGTGATTCCCATTGGTCAACACCTAAGTATTTTTGGGATAACGCTTTGATTATTGCAACGATAGTAAACCAAGCTGTAAGTTTAATTAAAATATCAAGATCTTTGGGTTTGTTGAAAATTAGATACGTAAGTGGCACTGTCAGAAAAATATACAAGCCTTGACCACGCATGGCATAAAACCAAGCCTCTCTGCTTACAGTTTCAGGATTAAAAAGCTGTAGAAAAGTCATTGCATACCAAATAATTACAAAATATGAAAAATCACGTCCAGCATTTTTCCATTCTACTTTTTTATTAAACTGACTAAAAATGAGTGCTAGCCATGTAAGCACTAATAAGCCATCGACAGTTAAACCTAATGGTGCCGGAATATAGCGCGATAAACCTATAGCAAAATAATTGGCAACTAATACCGAATAAAAACCAATACGCGGATTTGCAAAAAATTTATATAAATAGAGAATAGGACCCGGAAGTATCAGAATAGCTATGCCAGCAATAAAGTTATCTTTTGAGAAAAAGAAAATTGCACTTCCAATAAGTAGAATAAAGATAATACTTACTGAAAAAATCAGCAAAGTATGTTTCACTTTATTATCTAAATACGTTGGATTTAAACTCATTATAAATGCATTGGAAGTTTTACATAACTCTTTTCAATAATTTTTTAAGTAACTTACGTATAAACGAACGCTTTTTCGGAATATCGCCATACATTTCTTCTAAATTATCAGGTTCGGCATAAGTAAGTACAGCAAACAAACTGTTTTCGAGAAGTACTGATTTCAATTTATCAAGCATAAATATATCGGCGGTGGCCCATGAAGTATTTGCATCGTAAACAATTAAATTTACATTCGGATTTGAAATAAATGCTGTATTGTCGATACCATTACTAACAGGTGGGAAAATTGAAATTAAATAGTTCGATGAAATAGAATTCTCAGTAATAAATGTATCGTATTGCTCATATTTATTTATTTCCGAATAAAAGTTAGAAATAGCTATAGAATCGGACCCAGTGCTTTTAGTCTGACTACTATTCTCTTCCTCGTTACAAAAACTAACAATAGTTACACTAAAGTTATGCTTTTCAATTTCGGCTGCTAATTTATTAGCCACTAGGGTTTTTCCAGCTCCATCCCAGCTGCTATATATTTGAATTACAAATGGTTTTGTGTTTTTCGAAGACAGTTTCCGCACTTTTTCAAATAGTAAAAGCGAGGCTCTATGATCAATCATTTCGGTGTTAATATACTTCTTATTACGTTTATTATTTATTGTAAATGCCGCAATAACGTCTAATCCTGTATTTAATTTTAGCAGTGAAGGCGATTTCATACGAGCATCCATTAATTCAATAATAAACACACCTAACAAATAAAAAATAATGGAGAATAATACTGCAATTACAACGTAAAGTTTATTCTTCGAAGGAATGGCATTAATTGGAAATTTAGTTTCGTCGAGCACCTTCATATTTGATCGCATATCAATACTTTGCTGATTTTGACGAGCTAATCCTAAATGATGTAACACATTTAAATATTCCCGTTCATACACATCAATTTCGCGTTCGATACGTTTAATAGTAGCACCAAGTGGAGCATATCTCTTAAACTGCTTCATGAAATCTATTTGTCTCAATTTCATTGATTTAAATAGCGCCGAGTAGTTTTCGTGGTTTTTTACAGCGTCCAACCATTCGGATAATAATCGTTGAGATTCAATACCTTGACTTTTTGAATCAAAAATATTCATCGAGTCAATTTTATTTTCCAGAGTGCTTTCTACTTTATTTTTTTTGCTTTTTAAATCTGGCAATTTGGATTTGTTAGGATTATTATTATCAAGTTCAATGGAAGTAATAGCCTCATTAAGTTCAACTAATTGTTCTCTTATTTGCAATATCATACTATTACGCAAATTGATATTATATCGTTTTTCAACTTCATGTTCTAATTTAGCCAATACTGCTTGAGAAGCTTCGTATTCCATTTTTACTTCCTGCAAACGAACTTCAATTTTTTCTTGCTGCGTAGTAACTTGTTCAGTTTGCTCATAGTAGTTAATAATGTCATTGTCAATATTAAAGTCGAGTAAATTTTGCTCAGCTTCGTCTAATTTTGCCGCAATTTCTTTGAGCTTTTGCTCAAAATAACTAACAGCTGAACTTGATTGTTTTACTTTAATTTCGCTGTAATTTTTTACAAAAATTTGGGTAGCGAACTTTACTGTGTTAAAACAGATACCCGGATCTTCCGATTCAAAGCTTAGTTTTATTAAATCGCTATTCGTTAATCGTTCCGCTTTTAAAGTTGAAATTGAATTAATACCATAATATTTGTGTCCATAATTCATTAATCTATATATGTAATTTTTTTCGTCTTGAACAATATATTCTTTTAAATTTTTATAGGTTTTATCAAAATTATTTTTTACAACTAATTTCTTAACTTTATCAGGCACAGATGCCATTAATTCCTTATACGATTTTTCTGAAATTATTTCTTTTTGAGGTTTGGTAAGTATTAAATGTTGAGTTAATAAGTGCAGTGATATTTCCTCGAATAGGGTAGTTGATTTTAGCATTGTCATAATATTATTATACTCACTTTGAGTTGCATTATTATCGATGCGTATTGACTCAACAACTAAACCATTATTTGTTGTAACACCTGTAAATATAGTTGAAGAAGTGGTATATTTAACAGGCAAATCCTTTGTTAGAAAATAAACAACTAATCCAATAATTATTGGAATTATTGTTAGATAAATTATTTTCGAATAAATTATTTTCAGAAACTTAATGATATTCATTTTTTAGTTTTTTGAATATTGGTACCAATAAGAATATTTAATATATAATACTGTGAATAATAATCGTTTTTGGTAGAAACAAAAGCATCAACAGCTTTTGCATAAGCAGTGTTAGATGCAGCAAACTCAGTCATACCAAGCATTCCCGATTTTAAATCGTTTTTTGATTTAAGATAATCGATTTGTGCAGTTTGTAAATTATTTAAATGAACTCCTAATAATTCTTGCAATCTTTTTAATTTAAAATACTCAGTAACAACAAGTTTATTGATTTCATTTTTTAATTCCTCTTTTTTAAGTTCCGCTTCTTTAATACTAATACTCAACTTCTTTTGTTCATTTTTGTTACTAGAAAAATATGAAAATGGTATTCTTAAAGTTATTCCTGCAAAGTAGTTAAACTGCTCTTTTGCCGACTGAACAGCAACATCAGGGTTTGATGTTTCCTGAGTCAATGATAATTGATTAAATAATCCATATCGAGTATTTGCATCGATAATTAAATACTCCAACCAGGATTTCTTTCTGATTTTAATATCTTCTAAAATAATTTCAATTTGTCGATCATTTGCTTTAAGTAAAGGCGAGTTTTTTAAAGCCGACTCTATGCATTCACTCAAATCTGGGATTAAATAGTTTTCGTAAGTTAAAACATTGTTCAAACTGTCAGTTTTTGCTGTTGTTTGAGCAAAAACCGACAGGTTGAATAGAAATAATACTAAAATTAATTTTAAACGATTCATTTTTAAACGTTTTCGTGTTGCAACATTGCAGGTATTGTTTTAAAAAGTATCTTCATGTCGTACCAAAACGAGAAATTTTCGGCATATTCAATATCCAATTGTTTGCGTTCGTCGGCCGACATGGCGTTTGAACCTCCTCGTTTGGTTACTTGCCACAATCCAGTTATTCCAGCTGGCGCTAAAAATCGCTTCGACCATTGGTCTGTTGTAAGTACCTCAGCCTCATATAGTGGTAATGGTCTATTTCCAACAATGGACATATCTCCTTTCAATACATTTATAAACTGTGGCAACTCATCAATACTTGTATTACGCAAAATACGTCCTACTTTGGTAATGCGAGGGTCGTTTGCCATTTTAAAAAATGCATTTTCACGTTTTTCCGCTTTGCGCATTTTTACACTTTCTTCGGATATAAATCCATCGTCGTGTATCAAAACTGGTCCATCGTGCTTCAGAGGTTCGTAATTACTTGCTTTTTCAATTACAATTTGGTCTGAATTTTCAGTTTTTCCATATTGATTTTTCTTCATCAGCTCATCTACGCGTTTATCGGCATCGGCAAACATGCTTCTGAATTTCAGAAAACCAAATACCTGATAGCCTGTACCTATGCGTGGAGCCGCATAATAGAACTTTCCTTTCGACTCCAAACGTATGGCAATAATAATAATAAGGAATATTGGCAGTAAAAATAGTAAAACTGTTCCAGCAAACAAAATATCGAACGTACGTTTCCACAACGGAAGCTTAAATTTATCAATATCTTCTTTGTTATTATTTACCAATGCGCCAAAATGTGCTTTTATAAATTCATATCTTTTTCGCATTGTTTCGGGTTGTGCGTCATAACCAAAAACATCATGTACGCCACATTTAAGCAACTCACCTGCCGACATTTTATTGCGAATGGCAAAAAATACGATTTTATACTTCGAAAGACTTTTAACCAAATTTGAAAGTACTATTTGATTGTTTTCCTTCAAACTTTCTTCATAAATTATCAAATCAATATTTTCGTGATACCGAATAATATCATACGGTTTTTCGATTATTGAAACATTAAAATCAGCTGATGCAGCCGATAATCTGTCAACCAATTCGGATGGCTGACCCAGATAGGCAATATTGTACTTCATAAATATCAAATTGATGGTTTGAAATATAAAAAATTAACTCACAAAATTCATGGTGTTTAATACCAAACTATTTCAATAGCTTTTCGATTCGTGCCAACAATTCAGCAGGGTTGTAAGGTTTTTCCAAATAGTCGTCGGCACCCATTTTAATAAGTTTAATTTTTTCGTCGCTTTTATCAATGCTCGAAAGTATGATAATTGGAATATCCTTAAATGCTCCCGAATTTTTAAGTTGTTCTACAAGGTCTTTGCCTCCTAAAACAGGCATCATTAAATCGCTTACAATTAAATCGGGGATGTTACCACTCTGAAGCAGTGATAGTGCTTCTACACCATTTTCGGCACTTTCAACAATGTAATTTGATGACAAAATTGTTTTTGTTAATCTGCGGAATTCTGTTTTGTCGTCGACAATTAAAATTTTCTTTTTCATGATCGTTTTTGTTTTAAAAGTTTATATTCAAAAAATTGTTGTGTTTTAATAAATGCGTTTAATCAGACGCTCATTTTTGAATATGAACGCCTGATTTTGAATAATTTATGATTGTTGAACTAAGTCATTGTGTTATTTTTTTACAAATAATTTAGTAGCATCGCGGTATCCATTCAAATTCTGATACCAATCCATATAATTGTAACCGCGGCTATTTGCCCAATTGTTAAACATTAAATACGCCTTTGTAATATCTTGTTTTTCGGCAGGGTACGCAAATTGTACAGGAAGATTAATTGCCCAAGGTAAGTATTTGTCTGATAAATAATATTTTTGTGATTTCAAATCGGTATTATCGTCGCCTGTACCAAAAAGTGTAGCATCTACTAAATCCGTTGGTGCACTTCCTGGCAAGTGCACTTCTTTGCTGCGTTCGCCACCAACTACAATAAATGGATTATAAGGAGCTGCTCCTAAACTACTTAAGCTTACTGGGTTGTTCAATTCAATTTTCAAATTAATAGTTTTAGGAGCTGAGTATGCACCACCATTTACGGTATTTACAATTGAACCTGTAAATCCTAAAACATTGTATGGGTCATCAAATACAGGAATTACTGCTTTAGCTTGCTTCATTTCGGTGCCATTGGTATTGAGTTCAAAAATCTTTTTGTTAAGTTGTTGTCCTGTAACTGATTTAATGTTATCGGGCGCCGTGTTGAATGCAATTGCAAAAGGATTGCGTAGCGAAGCACCAATAGCTTTTACTGTTAATGCAGCATTAATTTCTACAATTAGATTTTGTGCATTGGTAATCTGATTATAATTGTAATCAATTACTAAATCGTTGAAA
>CAYXQZ010000136.1:0-8104 GCA_964466415.1 uncultured Paludibacter sp. | reverse complement strand
CAACAAAATCCTACTTCTATTCGCGAACGAATTCAAATTTTTACCGATGATTATCGCTTGCAAAGCAATGCATATATTTCGGTTAATATAATGAAGGATTTGGTATTTAAAAGCTCTAACAGTGCTTATGTTGCTTATAAAGAATATAATAAAAAACAAAAAACATCTGCTCAAACATTTGGTGCCCCTAACCAATTGGATCGATTAATGAATTTACGCACGGAACTATTAACTGAAAACACTTTGAATTACACTAAAAAGATTGGCAGTCATGAAATTGGAGCATTGGCCGGTTTTACTTTACAGAAAACGGGTAGTAAGTTTAATAAAATGGTAGGAACAAACTTTCCTGATGAAGATTTACTCTCGTTTAATATGTCAACATTCATATTGGTTGATAATCCGTCGACAGGTGTAAATGGCTCTACCAGTTATTATTATACCGATGCATTAATGTCCTATCTGGGTCGTATAAATTATGCTTACAAAGGGAAATACTTAGGTTCGGTAAGTATGCGTGCCGATGGTAGTTCCATTTTTGCAGCCGGACATAAATGGGGTACTTTCCCTGCCGGATCTATTGGTTGGCGAGCTTCTGAAGAAAGTTTTATGAAAGAACTTACGTGGCTGTCAAACCTTAAATTCCGTTTAAGTATGGGCTTAACAGGGAACAATAAAATCCCTCAATATGCCTATATGAATCTTTTGAATACCAACAATTATGTATCAGGCGCTGGAACAGGCTCTATTCAATCAGGTTTATCGGCTAATGGTTCATCACTTGGAAATCCCGAAATTACATGGGAACAAACCAGCGAAACCGATTTAGGAATTGATATTGGATTATTTAATAGCCGTGTGAATTTAACAGTCGATATGTACAATTCGTATACCATTCAACTTTTATTGCAACAACCCGCCATGTTCATTACCGGCCATCAAATGTTTTGGAATAATATAGGGCGAGTAAACAACAAAGGACTTGAACTTGAATTAACAACAACCAACTTTGATTCTAAAAATTTCAAATGGAAAACTTCGGCCAATTTCTCTACTAACAAAAACACCCTTATCAGCTATGGCACACAGGACCATGTAGATAATTTTGGTGAACGTAGTGAAGTATATCGTGCCATTGTAGGGCAACCAGCCATTCAGTATTTTGGATATAAGAGTGCAGGCGTTTGGACCACCTTTGAGGAAGTGGCAGCCGCAAAAGCAGTAACCGATGTGAATGGCGTTCCTTTTAACTATACCAAATACGCACCTATTGTAGGAGGTTTAAAAGTGGAGAATACCAATGGCGATAATGCCATTAATACCGACGACCGTGTAGTTTTAGGTTCACCTTTCCCTGATTTTACATGGGGTATTACCAATACATTCAATTACAAACAGTTCGATTTGAGTTTTATGTTTCAAGGTGTGCAAGGTGGTTTGTTGATAAATGGAAATATAAATTACAACGAACAACTGCGAACTAATATGGCTTATGTGGAAAACAGGTATTTAAGTCCAAACTTCCCTGGCGATGGTAAAACTGTTTATGGAACTACTACCAATGGCGGTGACCTTATGTTGAGCGATTATTGTATGGAAGATGCATCGTATGCCGCATTACGCGATTTGTCGTTTGGTTATAGTTTGCCTACTAAATTAGCCAAAAAAATTGGTTTAAGTGCAATAAGAGCTTATTTCTCTGGTCAAAACTTATTGTATTTTATGGGTTCAAATTATAGAGGAATAAATCCTGAAGCCCGCAAAGAAAGTAATAATGCTGCTGATCAGGATTTCTCACCAAATCCGCAGGACAACAACAATAATCCATTGCGAGATGGTTATCAACGTGGAGCTTTCCCATTGAATAGAACTTATACAATTGGCTTCGACTTAACTTTTTAATCCACTAATTGCTAAAAATTACAGAAAATGAAAAAAATAAAAAATATAATAATCGTTTTGTCAGTACTATTCACATTAAGTGCTTGTGAAGATATACTTACTGACAAACCCGAATCGGTATTATCACAGATTGACTTTTACACCAACCCTACTCGTATCAATTTAGGTATAATGGGTTGTTATGCCGGCATGGCCAATGTAACAGCTGTAGAATGGAAATTTACCGAGTTCAGAAGTGATAATACCTGCAATGCAAACACAGGTTCCGGTTCAGGCGAAAGAGTTGATATTTGCGATATTGCATTTTTTCGACCTTCGTCAAGTATGCCTATGATTAAAGATTATTGGTACCGAATATTTCAAAATATTTCAAGTATCAATGCTGTTTTGCCATCTGTAGTTGATAATAAATACGTTACTATCGAATCGAAACGAGCACAGTTCGAAGGTGAATTGCTTTTTATGCGAGCGTATCATTATTACACCCTGGTTAATCTTTTTGGCGATATGTTTAAAGTAACTAAGGTAATTGGACCAAACGAAGCAAAAAAGATTGTTCGTAGTCCGGTAAGTGAAATTTACGACGAAATAATTATCCCCGATTTAATTAAAGCTGCCGCTGAAGCACCAAGTAATTATACTATTGCAAGTGATAAGGGCAGAATTACTAAATGGGCTGCAAAAGCCATGTTAGCCAAAGTGTATATGCAATTGGGCGGACCTGATAATCTGGCGTTGGCAAAACCACTCTTACAAGAAGTGATGGCAGCAACCGATTTTGGTTTACTTACCGATAAAGGAACTTCAGCAAGTGCTTTTGCTAATATTTTTAATGTAGCTAACGAGATGAACAAAGAAATTATTTTTGCAGTTCGCTACTTAGGTGGTACTTCGGGCATTGGATCTCCTTTTTGGACTAATTTTGCTCCCGACGGTTCAGCAAATATTTTCCTTAAAATTGGCACTCCCGAAGGAAACAACAACCCTACTTTAGAGTTAATGAGCCTTTTTGCTTCGGATGTGAAAGATACCCGTTCGGTAGCTAGTTTTGGAACTTGGCAAAAAACACCAACAACATCAATTCCGTATATTTCTAAATACCAAGATGGTACCATGTCGCAGTCCAAACAATCGGAAAATGACTGGCCTGTAATTCGTTATGCTGATATCGTGTTGCTTTACGCTGAGTTATTGGCACAAGATGCAGCTGGATTAAGTAATGCACATATTGAAGTAAACAAAGTACGTGCCCGTGCCGGAGTTGATCCGCTACCAGCATTTACTTCTACCACCGAGGCATTGGATGCAGTGTATAAAGAACGTAGATTGGAATTAGCTTTCGAAAATCAACGTTGGTTCGATTTGCTACGCATGAATAAATCGTACGACGACAGCAATAAAGCTATGAATATTCTGAAAACGCATCATTTTGTTACCGATTGGGCCTTGCTCTATTCAAAATATAGTCCAATTTTACCTCCAATCGAGAGTTTCTTTATCAACGACCGTTTATTGTTGCCAATTCCTCAAACCGAAATTGACACCAACAACGAAATGGTAATTAAAAATAATCCAAGTTATTAATTTATATAAATATATGATTATGAATAAGATATATAAAAATTATCAATTACTGATAATTACATTGTTAGTGCTGGTTAGTATCGGACTTGGTTCTTGTACCATGGACGATCCATTAACCGTAGTAACTCCCAAAACGCTGGATGAATTTAAAACACAAATGACTGCATATCTTGCCAAAGAGAAAATGATGGTAGATACTGCTAAAGTTGGATACAATGTGAATAATCTCAAATCAACAACCGATTCAACAACTGTAAAAGCTCCATACTTGGCAGCTATTGTGGCTGCTCAGGCAGTTGTTAATGACCCAGCAGTTACTATCGCACAAATTGCAACTGCCGACAAATCGTTAGCCACACCAGGGAAAGCTTTTTGGGCCGCAATTTGGATTACCGACCGTAGACAGTTGAATGATTCGATTGTGGCTGCTTCAGCCCTTAATGCAGCAACTCTTGAAGGTACTGAAGGCGGACAGGTATTGCCTGATGCAAAAGCTGCATTTACAACAGCCATTTCAAATGCAACCAAAGCACGTGGAACAACCGCATTATCGGCATTGCAAATTAAATTAGCTGGCGAGGCACTTACCACTGCCAAAAAAGCTTTTGTTTCGGCAATAACGCCATTGGATTTCAATGCGTTTCTGGCAAAATCTAAAAGCTATGTAGCTGAACAAAAAGCCAAAGTTGAGGCATCGGTGGCTGGATACAACATGGGTGAATATGTGACGCTTACACGCACCAATTATCTGACAGTGGTTCTAGCAGCCAACGATTCGGTAAACAAATCAGGTATTACACACACGGGTATTTCAAAAGCTATAACCAATATGATAGCTCCGAAAGCAGCTTTTTTACCATTCGTTGCCGATCATCGTCCACTGAATGACACAATTATTATAGCTGAAACTTTAAATCCTACATTGGTGGTTGGCACAGCTAAAGGGCAGGTTGTAACAGCTGCCAAAACTGCCTTTACAAATGCGATAACAGCAGCAAAAACGGCTCGCGAAAATGTTACACTCACCGACGGACAAACAAAAGCAGCCCGTTTTAAAATAGGGCAGGCCATATTTACGATACAGGCAAGTATTGTGTTGGGCGATTTGATTATTGATAGTAATACATTAAAAGCAGCTACACCTATTGGTACCGCTGTGGGACAAGTATCGAGTGCAGCCAATTTTGTGTTCAATAAAGCAATTACGGATGCCACTGCTGTTCGAAATAATGGAGCAAGTACTTATGCTCAAATGACAACATCCATTGCAAATCTTAAAGCAGCGACAAGCACATTTACAAATTCGATTAAAAAATAGTTTTTTTTATAATCGCTGTTGGATAATTACTTTCAACAGCGATTTTGTTTTTTAAATATTATATTTTCAAAGATGAATAAAATTAAATTCACTACACTTTTTGTTTTTGCATTTACAATTAGCACATTTGCTGCAACTTATAAAGTAAGCAATATTGTTGAGTACAACGGAAAAGTAAAGACTTTGCTGGCTGGCGATACTATTATGCTTGCCAATGGCGTATGGAACAATGCACAACTTGTATTTAAAGGCAAGGGTGAAGCAGGTAAAAATATCAGTTTAGTGGCCGAAACGCCAGGAAAAGTCTTTTTGCAAGGCAAATCTTGTTTAAATCTTTCGGGAAATTATCTGTTGGTTTCCGGTTTGGTGTTTAAAAATGGTTTTACACCCAAAGAAGTGGTTATTGATTTTAGAACAAGCTCCAAAGAATATGCCTACAATTCGGTGGTTACGAATTGTGTGATTGATAAATTCAATCAATTAGCCAAGGATTCGATGGATCATTGGGTTGGAGTTTACGGTAAAAAAAATGTGGTTGAATATTGTTATTTTGGTGGAAAAAACAACGATGGTACAACTTTGGTGGTGTGGCCAAACGATTCAAATTCAATCAATAACGGTCATTTGATTTATCGTAATTATTTTGGCGCTCGTCCACGTTTAGGTGCCAATGGTGGCGAAAGCATCCGCATCGGTACAAGTCAGGTTTGTCATTTGAGCTCCGGAACCATAGTGGATGGTAATTATTTTGAACATTGCAATGGCGAAGTGGAAGTAATTTCGAATAAATCATGTGATAATATATTCGTAAACAATACTTTTTTCGAGTGCGAAGGCAGTTTGGTATTGCGACATGGCAACAATGCAACTGTAGCTGGCAACTGGTTTATTGGTAACGGAAAACCATTTACCGGTGGAGTTCGTGTGATAAACGAAGGACACAAAATTTATAATAACTTTTTTTACAAACTGGCCGGTGAAGATTTTCGGTCAGGATTGACCATAATGAATGCCATACCTGATTCACCACCAAATGGTTATGCTCCGGTTCGCAATGTAATTTTTGCCAATAATACTTTCTACGATTGTGCATTTCCGTGGGCATTTGGTGTTGGTTTTGGTGAACGAAACCGCATTGTAAAAGCTGAAAGTACTCTTTTGTTGAATAACTTGGTGTATTGCCCCAATACTAAAGATCTTGTAAAATATTACGACCAAACCGATGGTGTGCGTTTCGACAATAATATAATGATAAATAGCGCAGGAAATACTTCAGACAAGGGTGCAGTATTAGGAGAAGCGCTTAAAACAAAAGTGAATGGTTACGACGCTGTGTATGCTACACTAAAAGCCAAAAAATTGCCTTATGTAAAGTTTGATATTCTTGGACAATTGCGTGGTGAAGCTGTTATAGGTGCTTTTCAGAATAATGGTGAAAAACCAGTTCTGGAATATGCTTCATCGAAAAATTGTGGACCATCGTGGTATAAAGCAACAGCCGAAAATGCTCAGAAAAAAACAATTCCTACAGGAAAAATTATAACAGTAGCAGCTGGAACTGATGTACTTACTCAAGCTATAAAGAAAGCCGGAATTGGCGATGTATTGGTATTGGCAGCTGGTGAGCATATTATTACAAATAAACTATCAATCAACAAAAGCATTACGCTTAAATGTGCTGACGAAAAGCTTAAACCGGTAATTAAGCTAAAATCAACACGCGAAAACAATTCATTTTTCGAAATTGGAGCCAATGCGCGTTTATCTCTTGATGGAATAACCATGAATGGTGATAGTAAAGCCGCTTTTCCTGCAAAATATGTTTTTGCATCGGGCAAAGAAGGTGCTGTAAATTACGCCTTACACCTGAATAATTGCGATATTTATGATGTAAAAGTAGCATCGGGTGCCATTTTTAAAGCCTATAAAACTTCCTATGCCGATTCAATTGTTATAAAAAACAGCATTTTACGGGATTCGTATCGGGGCATAAGTTTGGCCGATGAGAAAGATGATATAGGAAAATACAATGCAGAAACAGTGGTATTTGATAATAGTGTGTTTTCAAATATCGACCAATTTGCCATTGATTATTACCGAGGCGGGAACGATGAATCTACACTTGGTGGCGCTTTGAAAATAGACCATTGTGTGTTCGATAATGTGGGAATAGATGAAAAACAAACCATAGTGAAACTTACCCGAATAGTGAATGTTGCAATTAGTAATTCCATTTTTTCAAATTCGATGGTTAAAACAAGTGTTCGTCTGTACGGAAGTAAAAATAGTGTAACAAATTGCTGTTTCTCATCATGTGCCGACCCTAAAGCCGAAAGTGGTGCTGTGATTTCAAAAATTAATAATGAGTCGGTAAAATTTGAGAAAAAAAGTTTCAACCTTGCTAAAAAATCAAAGTTAATTGGATTAGCCAGTGATGGGGGGAATATTGGGTTAAGATAGAATTATGACAAAGGACTAAAGTCGAAGGTCAAAAGTCAGGAAAAAATTAGACGATTGACTCAAATTCTTCAAACTCTTCAAACCCTTCAAACTTCAAACTCTTCTAACGAGACGAGAAACACAAAATGAAAAAAACGATATTAATTCTATTCTTCTCCATTTCCCTTTATTCTTCTGCGCAAACGGTGCTGAATGCGAATGGGCCTGGCAATACGTACGAGTTAATCAACAGCGTTTTAGCTCCTAATGGTGGCGATGTGGTTGAGAATCCGGAATGTGTGCATCCTGAATTTGGCCGACACATTGTTGAAGTTTGGGATAATGTGTTGAATCAGTATGTGTTCGAATTTTATATACACGTAACGCCTGATAATGACCGCTGCATCAATTTCGACCGTCAACGCCTCGAGATTAAAACCTACGATGCTTCGCCGGCTTCGCTTAAAGGCAATATTGGTGAAACAATTGAATACAAATGGAAATTTCGTGTGCCAGTTGGGTTTCAACCATCGTCGAGTTTTACACATTTGCATCAAATAAAAGCAGTGGGTGGCGATGACGATGATCCAATTTTTACGCTTACAGCCCGTAAAGGCAGTCCGAATAAAATGGAACTCAATTATTACGTAAGTTCTGTGCTCAATTCCGAAAAACTAACTTCGGTCAATCTATCACTTTTCGAAGGAAATTGGGTGGAAGTAACTGAGCGGATTAAAGTGGATGTCACGAATGGGACTTATTCTATTTCAATTAAAAACATAGCCACCGGAGCTACAATTTTATCGTATTCAAATCCATCTATTCTCACTTTTCGACCTGATAATACATTTATCCGACCTA
>CAYXQZ010000135.1:0-8215 GCA_964466415.1 uncultured Paludibacter sp. | reverse complement strand
TTATTTAATCATTGTTAATAACATTTTAAACTGCTCCACTGCATTTACTGCATGTCGTACATTGGCAGGCATAATGATACTTTCACCTACATTTAACTGAAAGGGTTTGCCATCAATAACCACCTCACCTACTCCATCAAGTACTTGAACAATAGCATCGAATGGGGCCGTATGCTCACTTAAAAACTCGCCTTTATCAAAAGCAAAAAGCGTTACATTGCCACGTTCGTTGCGTATAATTATTTTACTAACTACCGATCCTTCGGCATAAGTTACTTTGTCGGTCATGCTAAATTTTTCAGCGGTTGGGAATGCTTTATTTTCCATTATTGGTGCAAATTGAAATTGACTCATAATTTTTAATTAATTTTATACCGCAAAAGTACAACTATAACAACAATTGAAGTGTAACAGTTGTTACACATAAAAAAAAGAACCTAAAAAAATGTCCGATTTAACATCAGAGTGGAAAGAGTTTGATAATATTGAAAATAGTTTTTTTCCGGATGATTTAATTTTTTCGATAAAAAATTATCGTAAAAAAGAAATTGTTTTTCATCAAGGCGATACTTGCGATGCCCTTTACATTGTAATGACGGGTTCGGTAAAAACAGAAATGATTACCGAGAGTGGAAATCTGATGCCTATAGAAACAATTCATGCACCCCGACCTTTAGCACCTGCATTTATTTTTTCGGACCGAAATCAATTTCCGGTAGAAGTAACAGCCATAACAACGGTTGAAATATTGCGAATTTCGAAAACAGAAGTCATGCGTTTAATGACTTTGAAACCCGATTTTATGCAACAATTTATGACGCATAATGCCAATCGCACACAGTTTCTGACACAGCGTATGCAGTTACTTTCCATTAAAACTATAAAAGGTAAAATTGCTCATTTATTACTCGAAAAACACCAAAGCGATGGTTTGACTTTTACACTTTCGAAAAACCAAACCGAACTTGCCGAATATTTTGGAGTTGCACGTCCATCGTTATCTCGCAGTTTATCCGAAATGGTTGAAGAAAAAATAATTAGTTTCGACAAAAACAAATATAAAATACTGAATTTAAATTATTTAAAAGAATTGCTTATATAACAAATCAAATTCCACCTTCGCTATTTTGGCATATTGGTTATAATATGAAATTTGAACTTTGCTTATAGTTGCAAACAAAAACACTTGCCAGTGTAATAATTATTCGTAATTTTGCAACTTAAACAAACAAACTATCATGATTAAGGACTTATTTATTAAAAAAACACTTGCTGAGCTTGATGCACATGCCGAAAGTAACAATACACTTAAGAGACATTTAACCGCTACAAACCTCGTTTTATTAGGCGTAGGCTGCGTTATTGGTGCAGGTATTTTTGTACTTACAGGTACAGCGGCTGCTACACATGCGGGCCCGGGAGTTGCTATTTCGTTTATAATTTCGGCTTTTGGATGTTTACTTGCCGGGTTGTGTTATGCCGAGTTTGCTTCGATGATTCCCGTTTCGGGCAGTGCTTATACTTATGGTTATGCCACAATGGGCGAGTTTATTGCTTGGATAATAGGTTGGGATTTAATTCTTGAATATCTGTTTGGAGCTGCTACAGTAGCAGTCGGTTGGTCGGGGTATGTTAGTAGTTTATTACACGATTTAGGCATCAACATTCCAAAATCCTTAAGCGAAAGTCCTTTTATTTATGACAATACAGGCTTACACTTATCCGGATCGTTTATTAATTTTCCGGCCATATTTATTATAACGCTTATGAGTACGCTGTTGGTTATAGGCATTAAGGAGTCGGCAAAATTTAACAATATCATTGTGCTAATCAAAGTTACTGTCATTTTACTGTTTATTGGGTTTGGAATGTCGCACATAAATGTTGAAAATTGGACACCATTTGTGCCCGAACAAACTGCCGATGGACACTTTGGCTGGTGGGGAGTAGTAACCGCAGCGGCTGTTGTGTTTTTTGCTTATGTAGGTTTCGATGCCGTATCAACTACCTCGCAAGAAGCAATTAATCCAAAACGAGATGTACCAAAAGGAATACTTTTTTCGCTTCTAATATGTACAGTATTATATATATCAGTAAGTTTGGTACTAACAGGTATTGTAAACTACAAAGAATTAAATGTTTCGGCTCCAATAGCTTTGGCCATCGACCGTGCTGGCAGTAGTTTAATTTGGCTCCGACCAATCATTAAAATTGGAGCTATTGCCGGCTTAAGCTCGGTAGTCCTTGTTTTGTTATTAGGACAAACCCGCGTTTTCTTTACTATGGCAACAGATGGTTTACTTTGGAAAAGTTTTTCGCGCACACACAGCAAATACAAAACTCCACACATCACTACCATTATTACAGGAATTTTTGCCGCATTATTTGCAGGTTTTTTCCCCATTGGTTTGCTAGGCGAAATGGTATCAATAGGAACGCTTCTGGCATTTGTAATTGTAAGTATTGGCATAATCATACTTCGCAAATCAGAGCCCGATGCCGTAAGATCGTTTAAAACTCCTTGGGTTCCTTTTGTTCCGATTTTAGGTGCTGCAGTATGCTTGTTGCAAATGGTGTCGCTACCTTTCGACACTTGGATTCGACTTATAATTTGGATGGTGCTCGGCTTTGTAATTTATTTTACGTATGGAATTAAAAACAGTGTAGCACGAAAAAACAGAGCCAACAACCCATAAAAATTGATTGTTGGCTCTGTTATCCGCTGGTTTCCACTTGACGCGCCACCTTTGTTTTGTCTTTTAATTTGATAAATCCTGATGGCACAGGATAATTTGCAGTCTTTTTATTGCTCTTTTCCTAAATGTTAGTATATTTGTATCGTAATTTTAAATGATTCAATATGAATATTACAGTGAGAATTAACACCGACACCACCGTTGGAAAACGATTGGCAAATGAACTGCGTCGCTATCCCGAAACTGTTGAGTTTATCACATCTTCAGTCGTATCAGATAGACTTCCCGAAGGTTATATTTCCCTCAAAGATGGCTTTGACCAAGTGAGAGAGCATGTGAAATCGCTCTATAAAAATGATCCCTCTGCATAATTATCACAATTCATTTATATATGAATGTCATCATCTCGCAACTTGCCATCGATGATTTGAAAAATATCTTCACAGCCTTAATTACATGGAAAAAAGGAGCATTAGAATTGCATCATGCCTTGCAATATGTCGAAGACATTGAAAAACAATGTTATTCTATTGGTCAAAAAACTTATCATTCAAAAGCAGTTTACTATACCCATAAACTGTTTGGTGACAAAGTTTACAAATATCGCAGAAATCCAACTACTACTTACTACATTATTTATTCTATAAACTTGCAAAACATCCTCATTACCAAAATTATATCCAATTACAAAACAATTGAAATGTAACTTTTCGGTAATAGCCAAAGCCCAGCTCTTTTTAACCAGTCCCCCGCTCGCCGTAATGTAACTCTTTTGTCTGTTGTCTGTTCACTGTCGACTTTGCATGTCAATCCATTCCTCCATCCATATTCATTTCGGAGCCGTTCTTTTTGGTTTGCGATTGTTTTGGTTTCATATTTCCAAAATTGTAGGTTGCTGTTAAACCTATCATTCGTCCCATAAAGTACATTTGTGACTCCTGATAAAAACCACTGCCATAAGTAATAGTAGTTCGTTTGCGTGTATTAAACACATCGCGAACCATAAGATTGAGACTGAGATTTTTATCCAAAAAAGTCTGACGTAAACCAAGGTCAACAGAATAGCTTGCGGACTCTTTACCCTGCGCAACAAGTCGAGGTGCAGAATAATCGCCAGTTACTTGTAAAAAAGTATTTTTACCCAAAACAACATTAGCCATCGATTTCACATTCCAACTAAAAAGTTCTTTTTCAGGAATATAAGTAATCAAGCTTGGATTGTAAATACTTGCATAACTACTTGCGTTAATTTTATTATAATACAAATTTAGTGTTGATGTAAGATTTACAATTTTAAAAAATCGATTTTTTGCAACGAATTCAACTCCCAAATCAGATGATTTAGCTAAATTCATTGTTGTACTTTCCATTGTACCTACACTATTTAAAAACTGAACACCTTGCATAACATTATCTGTATAGCGATAATAAGCTGATGAAGACAAGGTATGATTATCCCACGATTTTATATGATTTAATTCAAAAGCCGTTGTTAATTCGGGTAATAAATCCGGATTTCCATAGCTAACGCTGGTAGCATCGGAATAATTACGGAAAGGGTTTATTTCGCGACCATGCGGACGTTGGATGCGTCGGGTAACATTCAACTGCAACTCGTTTTTATCTGGTAATGAGTATGATACAAAGGCACTTGGAAATAGATTTAGTTTTTTGTATTGTGTGCCAGGAATTGTAATTGGTAATGCATCCGTTTCATTAGCGTAATACGAATTTTCCCAATCGCGTATAAAATACTCTGCACGTAAACCACCTTGATAAGTAAAATTTCCATATTTGCTACCATAAGTAGCGTAAGCGGCGTAATTATATTCGGACTGTACGAAATTGTTATAATAGGATTTAATCTCTTTTCGAGGTATTTCTAAGTTGTCGAATGCACTTGCCGGACTGTAGCGTGTTTCACCCGTTGCATTTATTCCCAATTCGAGTTTTTGATTTGTTGAGTATACTTTTGTAAAGTCCAATTTAAATTCTAACTCATCATTATTTCCCTCATAGCTTTGTGTGTAATTGGCATTTTCAGCCGTATTTTCAGTCTCCACGATGGTCTCGATACCTGTACGTTTGTGAGGTGAAAGAGATAAACTCGACATTAAATTTGAACCCAATGAATCTATCTCAAATTTATAATCCAACGTTAAACTTGTACTTGGGCGGGTGCCTGTGCCTGTATTTACGCGAGTGAAATCTCTAATAGCAATTGGTTGCTTAATATTATTCAAATAATTAAAGTTTTGATAATCAATAATTGAACTTGAATAACCAGTACCAAACATTCCAAAGCCTGATAAGCTAACGGTATGTTTATCGTTGATATGATAATCGACACCTGCACG
The DNA here is from genome assembly GCA_964466415.1 of uncultured Paludibacter sp. Taxonomy (GTDB): domain Bacteria; phylum Bacteroidota; class Bacteroidia; order Bacteroidales; family Paludibacteraceae; genus Paludibacter. Next base: position 3,162 of record CAYXQZ010000135.1, on the reverse strand, counting down.
ACCAAAAAGTCCACTATAACCTCTTCCCATTTCGGAAACTTGATGTAAAAGACTTGTTGTATCTACACCGTTTAAACCATATCTGTCAAAATAGCCACCCCCTTTGAAATCCATTGCCCTAAGACCCACATTCAAGTAAGCATCTAACTTACTACTACTATAATTAAGGTTTAAGCCCAATGTTCCAGTGGGTTTTGACTTATCAACATACATAGCACCTGCCGAAACACTTCCATAATAACCAGCTTTACGATTTTTTTTCAAAACGATATTGATAATTCCTGAAGTACCTTCGGCTTTAAACTTTGCTGACGGATTGGTCATAACTTCCACCTTTTCAATGCTTTCGGCTGGCATTTGTTGCAACACTTGAGCACGATTATCGGCAGTAAGGCCCGATGGTTTACCATTTATCCAGACTTCTACACTTGAGTTATTTCGGAGCGATACATTTCCTTCGCCATCCACATCAACCGAAGGTATGTTTTGCAGCACATCCGAAGCAGAGCCACCTGCCGAAGCTATGTTTTTATCAACTGTAAAGACTTTTTTGTCTAATTCGAACGACATTTGCGAACCTTGTCCTACAACTTCTACTTCCGAAAGCGTTTTGCTATCTTCGAAAAGTTTAATGACACCCATATCCAATTCATTATCAGATACATTTAATGGAATAATCAAGGTGTTGTAACCAACAAAACTCACACGTAATGTGTATTTTCCTTTAGGAACTTGTGGTAATAAAAATTGGCCTTTATTGTCGGTTGTTACACCTGTTGTTGGCTCTTGACTTTCGGGTTTAATTAATGCTATATTTGCAAAATCGATAGGTTCTTGTGACCCTGCATCTACAATTTTACCCTTAATAGTTAGTAGTGCATAAGATGGTAAAACAATTAATACAACTAACAGACTGATAATAATTCGTTTCATTGATAATAATATAAAATTAAGTGAATGTGTATTGACTAAATAATAACGTTAAAGTTTAATTATACTGCAAAAAAAGAGGCAAAATAATTTTGCCTCCATTTATAACAAACCTAACTATTAAAAGTTTGGTAATAAATATTGTTTTCTGGATTCAAGAATCTTATTAACCTGATTCACTTCGAGGAATGTAGTTCCAAATCCTTCGCCAAAACTACCACTCAAATAACAAACGGCATCTTCGCGCTCAACTAATCCCTTTGTCAAAAGATCCTGTAATGCTTGAATAAAATATTGTTGTGTATTTCCTTTTCCTTCTTGAAAAATAGGATATACACCATAGGACAATGCTAACAAACGAGTTGATTGCTCATGATAACAGATAGCGTAAACCGGAATAGCACCCCTATATGCTGCCAAATAACGTGCTGTACGACCACTATACGTATCGGTTATTATGGCTTTGGTATCCAACTTAGTGCAAGTTTCGACCGCTGCATGACACAAAAACGAAGTTAAATCGTTGGTACTGATATCAATTGGAATATCGTTTTCCGACATTTTTGTAATTTCAGCTTCGCGAGCTATTGATGCCATGGTTCGAACAGCCTCAACTGGATATTTACCATAAGCAGTTTCGCCACTTAACATCAAAGCATCGGTGCGATAATAAATTGCATTGGCAATATCCGTTACCTCAGCACGTGTAGGACGCGGATTTTTTATCATGGTATGCAGCATTTGAGTTGCTACAATAACTGGTTTTTGGGCTTTTACACATTTACGAATAAGTCGGCGTTGTATACCCGGAATTTTTTCCTGAGCTACTTCAATACCTAAATCGCCACGTGCAATCATCACTCCGTAGGTATATTGCAATATTTCATCAATATTATCAACTCCTTCTTGATTTTCAATTTTTGAGATAATCTTGATTGGGCTATTATGCTCATCCAAAATACTTTGAATATCCAATAAATCCTGTTTGTTGCGCACAAAAGAGTGAGCTATAAAATCAATATTATTTTCGATAGCAAAAAGTATGTTGCGTTTATCACGCTCAGTAAGCGAAGGTAAATTAATACGAACTCCTGGCACATTCACACTCTTACGACTTCCTAAACTACCATCGTTCATGGCTTTACACAGCAAATAATCATCCGTTTTCGATTCAACCTTTAAATCTATTTCACCATCATCAAAAAGTATATCGTCGCCAACCTGAAGATCACGCACAAAAAACGGGTAATTCACAGCTATACATTCGTAAGTAGAAGTTAAGTCAGGATTTCCAACCACTTTAATTACATCACCAGCTTTAATTTCAATTCCATCGTTTTCGGCAATGGTTGTACGAACCTCAGGGCCCTTTGTATCCATCAATATGGCAATATGATTGCTTACAGCACGTACGTTATTAATAATTTTAAGGAAACCTTCCTTTTCGAGATGGGCCGAGTTCATACGAACAACGTTCATACCTTCAATATACAATTCGCGAATAAAATCCACATCACAGCGTTTATCGCTAATGGTGGCTACAATTTTGGTTGATTTGGGCATAAAAAAATTTTTTTGGGGGAATTTACTTTGACAATACCTCTACAACAAAGTAAAAATGATTACTAAACAAATACAATTAACAGAAAAATAAATTACTTAAACGACTCAATAGCCAATCGGTACGAGTCCAGTCCAAAACCTACCACACAAGCCTTGCAAGCTGCGCTTAAATAGGAATGATGTCGGAACTCTTCACGCGCATGCACATTCGAAATATGTACCTCAATAACAGGCGTTTTTATAGCCCTAATAGCATCGGCAATAGCAATGGAAGTGTGCGTATAAGCTCCAGCATTAAGTATAATACCATCGTAACTAAAGCCTACTTCATGAATTTTATCAATTAGCAACCCTTCTACATTCGATTGATAGTAGAATAATTCAAATTCGGGGAATGTAGTTTTGAGTGTTTCGAAATACGATTCGAATGTCAACGAACCGTACACATCAGGTTCACGTTTTCCAAGAAGGTTCAAATTGGGGCCGTTAATAATTAATAGCTTCTTCATATTGAGTTTTTATTAATTCGACTACAAAGGTAGCATAAATTAAGCTATTTACAAAATTCGGATACAGAACCTATAACATGGCAAACCACAATTGACATGGACATTTCATTTCAGTCAACACTCAAGGCTGATAACCCGATTTATTTAATATAACCTGATA
>CAYXQZ010000134.1:0-8333 GCA_964466415.1 uncultured Paludibacter sp. | reverse complement strand
CCTTTGAGCGATTGCGTTTTTGGCAACAAATTACTAGCTAGCATTAGGTCATCGATAATTTGTTTATAAACAACACTTTCTGGTGCGCGTCCATTCATCTCACCTAAACCTTTAGTAGCTGATAATCGGATTGGAACCGCTCCCCACATACGAACCAAATTAAAATACTGCATGGCGCGTAAATAAAGTGCCTGACCATAAATGGAATTCTTAACAGTCTGATTAATTGTCATTTGTGGTACATTCTCTATCACATTATTGGCATAGGCTACTGATATATACATTATTTGCCACAAGTGTGTAGTCATTTGGTTGGTGCTGATGTTTTCTTTTAAAAAAATGGCACCCGATTCGCCTGTTACTCTACTGCTGGTTATTCCACCTCCTGCTGCTTCCAATGCCATCCAATAATACTGACCAAAGTAATCGTATCCCTCAAATTGAGCATATACAGCCGTTATGGCACTTTGCGCATCGGCTTCGGTTTTAAAAAAATCGGCAGCTGTTTTTTTGTAGGTCGTTTCTTCAATTAACGCTTCACACGAGGTGAAAGATACTAACAATGAAAAAATGATTATATAATTTATTAATTTCATGATGTATATATATTAAAAATTAAGGTTGAAACCCAGAATAACTGATTTTGAAGTTGGATAAGAGTTATTGTCAATTCCAATTCTCATTGGGTCGCCTACAAAGCTATCTACTTCGGGGTCGAATCCACTATATTTTGTCAAAGTAATCAAATTATTACCTGTGGCAAAAACTTTAAGGTCTTTGATAAATGATGTTTTTTTGAATTTTGCCGTATAGCTTAATGTGATATTTGATAAACGAACAAAACTTGCATCCTCCACTAATCTATCGGAAATGACACTAGCAATGGTTTTTGAATAGGGTTTTCCATAGTAATTGCTCGTGCCTTCGCCATGCCATCTGCCGTAATAAGCATCTTTGCGCACATTATAAAGTCCACCATTTAGCCGGTTTTCGATATTCAAGTTGGCATTCAACACATCTTTGCCCTGAACTCCTACGGCAGCAATGGTTAAGCCCCAATTTTTATAAGTCATATTTGAACTTGCTCCCCATGTAAAATCAGGATTTGGATTTCCAATAATGGCATAATCCTCGGTCGAAATTTTTCCATCCTTGTTATTATCAACATAAATTACTTCGCCGGGTGTTGGTTTGCGATTAAAATAAAAAGCAGGGTTTTGTGGTTTACCAGTACTTGTGGCAACATCAGACACGAACTTATCAATTTCGGCTTGATTTTGATACACACCGGCAGTTTGATAACCGTAAAAAAGCCCAGCAGGCATTCCTTCGATAAATATATTTGCAGCTTGGTTTAATTCACCAATGGGGTGAACCACCGCTCCGTCGTATTTTACATAGCCTGTAATAGGGTCTTTCACTAAATTGAGTTCCAAAATTTTATTCCTATACATTGAAAAATTTCCATCAACACTCCATTTAAACGATTTATGATTTACAATTACAAAATTTGCCGATAGGTCAATTCCTTTGTTGTCGAGCGTTCCGTAATTTACCAATGCATACGCATATCCAAACGAAGGAGTTAATGGACGGTTTATTAGCATATCGCTATTGATTTTGCTATACAAATCAACCGAAAGACTTACGCGTTCGTTCCAAAGTCCAATGTCCAATCCTACATTTGTTTGTTCCGAAGTTTCCCACATCAATTCTGTATTGCCGAGTGTTTGTATATATTTTCCTGTCGTTTCGGTATTTCCGAAAGGATAACTTGAATAACCGAACGAAGTGTAAATCACAGATGAAGCAAAAGGTGGAATGGCAGCTTTGCTACCTGTTTGGCCCCAACCAAGGCGTAGTTTTAAATTAGAAATTTCGTCCACTTCTTTCAGAAAAGTTTCTTCTTTCACACGCCAAGCCAAAGCGGCAGAGGGGAAAAAACCAAATTTATTGCCCACTGGAAATTTAGATGACCCATCAACTCTACCTGATAAAGTTAACAAATAACGGTCTTTCAAACTGTAGGTGGCACGTGCCAAATACGAATTCAGTTTTTCGCCAAATCTGTTACGGTCGAGTTTTACAGGAATAATAGAAGCTGACCCAATTTGCTCATAACTCAACATATCATCGTCGAACTCCGAAGCCTGATATGACAATCCTATATTGTCGTTTGAGCTGTAAGTTACACCTACAACACCTGAGATGCGGTTTGCTTTATTTAGTGCATAGTCAAAGTTTAATAAATTGTCGATATTCATTCCTGAATATTTAATTGCCGAGTAACCTGCTGCACCTTTGGCAAATGAAGAAAGTGTACGACCATAATACCGCCACCGGTCACTAATTTTAGATGAATAGCTTGCACGAATTTCGTAACTAAAAACTTTCGAAATTTTATAAGTCAGTCCTAATTTAGCGTTTATATTGGTTTCCGAATTATCATCTTTATAGTCCTTTACCCAAGCGGTAGGTGTATTTAAACTAGCTTGAAGTTCACTGTCATCAGCAGTAATCACATTTTGAATTGGATTTTTACTAATCATGGAACGAATAGCACTCAAGTTGAGAGCACCACCAGCACCAGTAGTTTGAGTCATTTGGGTATTAATCAATGCAGAAGAAAGGTTAAAGTTTAATTTTAATTTATTCGAAATATCTGAATTGAAATTAAATCGCACATCACCGCGATTAAAAGCTGTGTTTTTGACTAGCCCCTGATTTCCATCGTATCCTAACGAAAGATAATAGTTTGACGATTTTGAACCTCCACTAATGGATACGCGATTGCTACTGGATAAAGATGTTTGAAGAACTTCGTCCTGCCAATTTACTGATTTTAAATTTTGTGGGTTTGTGCCCTCGGTCATACCATACACTAATGTTGTACTTCCTTCGAGCAAAGCCAGTTCATTTCTGTAACGTGCATAATCATGCCCATTCAGCATTTCAATTTTTTTTCGGGGCTGTGCCACTGATAATGAGCTTGTAAAGTTGACTTTGGTAGCACCAGCAACTCCCGATTTGGTAGTAACCAGAATAACACCATTGATACCTCGTGCACCAAAAATGGCAGTTGCTGAAGCATCTTTTAATATCTCAACATTCAAAATATCCTGAGGACTTAAATACGATAATGGATTAGTTTTTTGTTGTGAATTGCCGCCTCCAAAAGGGTTGCTTCCTCCACCTACATTATCCATTGCCACGCCATCAATTACGTAAAGTGGTTCGGTATCGCCACTGAGCGAATTTATTCCTCTGATTTTCACCGTCGAAACACCACCTGGTTCGGCGCTGGCAGAATTAACATAAACCCCAGATGATTTTCCTTTTAATAATTGATCCACCGAAACAACTGGTGTGGTCTCAGCATCTTTCACTTTCACAGAACTTATCGAACCTGTTAAATCACTTTTACGCATGGTTCCATATCCAACTGCCACAACTTCTTGTAGTTCAACAGAGCTAGATTCCAATTGAACAGCAATTTCCGATTTACCATTCAAAGCCACTGTTTCATTCTTCATTCCAATAAAAGAAATGACTAGGGAAGATTTTTCGCTTGCAACTGATAAGGAGAAGTTCCCATTTATATCAGTGATGGTTCCATTTTTTGTTCCCTTTTCTAATATAGTGGCTCCAATGACTGTTTCCTTGTTTTGGTCGATTACTTTACCTTTAACTTTTACCTGCCCTAATGCCTGAAAACAGCCTAGCAGAAGCAATAAAGTAAAGATCAAATTGTGCTTTTTCATTCGGATGGAATTAATTTAAAGTGAATCCCTAAAGCTACTTATTAGAGTGCTTTAGGGATGTTTATTTTTTTTATTTTAGCTCAAATTTGGCAACTTGATTATTTGTTTTTAATATATACATTCCTTGTTTTACTCCGTTTAGTTGCATAGTTCCGTTTGAAATTTGTCCGTTTGCTACTTGATTACCAGCAACAGAATAAACAGCATAAGAAGCATTATCAATACCTTTTACAGTAAAAGTTGAGCCATTTTGATAGATAGATATCTGATTGTTAGCTCTAATTGTATGTAAAGCAGTGTAGCCCAATGTCAAACCATTAGCTTCGTAAAAACCAATTGGATTACTATCTGTACCACCTGGTGTGGTATATTCAGGTGCAGTTGCAAAACCATTGGCATCAAGTTTTGGGTCGGTACGCAATGTGGTAGCATCCATCATCACATCCAAAAACAATCCTGTAGAAGTGCCAGTATAATACACACCACATTTAGTTTTTAAATCACCACCAGTACCAAAATAATTAGCCGTAGAGCCTGAACCAGTAGAACTATTGTTCGAGAAGATACAATTCTTTATTTCGGCATTACCCCACAAACTGACATCCATTCCGTTGTTTCCATCAAAAGTACAATGATCTAACGACCATAAATCAACAGTAAAAGTACCTGCGTTGAAAAGTGCTTTAACGAACTTTCCTTTAAAAAAACAATTCGTAAAGGTTGCATACTTTGGACGACCTTCTCCTGTACAATTTAAAACTCCTGCTCCTGTGTAGTCGAAAATCGAATTTGTAACAGTTATATTATTTGGATTCTTATTTGTGGCCGAATTGGAATATGAAAATGTGGTTGGAGTAACAGTTCCGACAGTTACTAAACCTCTAACCACACAGTTATTCATGGTAACATCCACATTATGACTGGCATGCATACTTTTAATTGTGAAAACTACAGGGGCAATATTCATTCCATCGATAACAACACCATCGAAAGTTGCCGAACTATTGCCAGCACCAGCATAAGTACCAAGCCAGAGTAAATTGAAATTTACAGGTGCAACCGCTTTGATTACTGGACGAGTTGCAAGACCCGCTGCAGCGCGAATAGTGATGTTCATAATTCCTAAAGGTTTTACCGAAGAATTCCAGAGATAATCACCCGACTGCGTAAGTTCCACAATATCGCCATCGGCTGCAGCTGCAACCTTTGCACTTACAATGTCGCCTGGAACACAGGTAATAATATTACCAGCATAAGCTGAATTAACAAAAACGCTCATAAGAGCAGCTAAAATGAGTAATGATTTCCTTTTCATGATATATTTTTTAAAATTAATAATTTGATTCGACAAATATAGATGGTTTATAAATGTTTGAAAATACACAATCTGACTTTTTTTTTGTACGATTTGACAGCATGTTTTTTCCCGTTCAAGTTAAAATTACTATCAAACTGCGACTTCCATGTGCACCTATTACCAAACTTTGCTCAATATCTGCTGTTTTGGATGGGCCTGAGATGAAAACACCAAATCCATTGTTATTCAACTTTTCCAATTTCTGATATGCTTGATGCATATTCCAAACCAATTGAGTTTTTTCCAATATTATAATTAAATGCTGTGTAATAAATGGCAATACCCGGTGCAATAGGAAGTTTTCCGTAATCCAAATAGCTGCATTTTCCGAGACTCCAAATTCACCTTTAATTATAACTAATTCTAATTCATCAGTGTCATGTGCATCATTATAATCAATATTTTTATTTGAATTGATAGTAGAAATATTCGACCATATTTTTGTAGCATCAGGATAGATTTCAGCAATTTTTGTGTCGATACTTTCATTGTCAGTTAATTCAATGGCATATCCTCCTACAAATTCTAACGTCTCAATAAAATGGGTCACCAGTTGCACATCGGTTCGCTCAAAATGTGGCACTATAGGCAACGGAGTCAAGGATGGCTTGTTTTTCGAAATCTGATTAAGTATATAATCTCTGCTATTCATTATTTTTTCATTTAAGGTTTTCAGTTTTCGACTTATTCAAATACCATTCTCTAAAACTTTGGTGTGGCGGTTCGGGCAATTCTCTGCCTAATCCCCATGCGTTAAGCTTGTTATAAATCATAAATCGAGGCGATAAAGATAAAAATTTTCGCCCCATTTTACCTGCATTTCTAAATATTAGTGGGTGCGACAACACAAAACCCATAATTTTCATGGATATTCTTTTTTGCAAACTTGAGTTTCCATCTTTGATAATAATTTGTCGCCATTTGTAAAGTTGATGGTGAATGTCGATTTTTACTGGACAAACATCAGTACAAGAGCCGCAAAGCGTTGAAGCAAAAGGCATAGAAGCATGTTTTTTCATGTCAATTCCCGGCGATAAAATGGAGCCAATTGGACCTGGCACTGTATAACTATAACTGTGACCACCACTTCGACGATATACAGGGCAGGTATTCAAACAAGCACCACAGCGAATACAATATAAGGATTTGCGAAAATCTTCGCGCCCCAATTGTTTGGCACGACCATTATCGACCAATACCAAATGCATTTCCTGATTTTTGTGCGGACTTTGGAAATGCGACGAATAGGTGGTAATGGGCTGCCCTGTGGCATTGCGTGCTAATAATCGCAGAAAAACACCTAAGTCGGCTTGGCGTGGAATAATCTTTTCGATTCCCATACTGGCAATATGAATAGGTGCAAGATGCGAACCCAAATCGGCATTTCCTTCGTTGGTGCAAACTACAAAACCACCGGTATCTGCCACAGCAAAGTTTACACCTGTGAGCGCAGCATCCGCTGTGAGAAACTTTTCGCGTAAATGCTGACGTGCTACTTCGGTGAGATAGGCTGGGTCTTTGGCGCCTTTTTCCGAACCAAGATGGATATGAAAAGTACTGCCAACATCTTCTTTCTTTAAATGAATGGCTGGTAAAACAATATGGCTGGGAGCTTCATCGCGGAGCTGAACTATGCGTTCGCCGAGGTCGGTATCCACCACCTCGATGCCATTTTTTATCAAATAAGGATTCAAATGACATTCTTCGGTAAGCATCGATTTGCTTTTTACCAACTTCTTTGCTCCTTTGTTTTTAAGGATAGCAAGTATTATTTCGTTGTGTTCTTGATCGTCTTTTGCCCAATGCACCACAATTCCATTGTTGATGGCTTTTTGCTCAAATTGAATCAAATAATTGTCTAAGTTGGAAAGTACATTGGCTTTAATTTGAGAAGCTAATTCCCTTAACTGCTCCCATTCTGGTACTTTTTTTGTTTGGATATCACGCTTTTGTCGCACATACCAAAGTGCGGCATCGTGCCAATCGGTACGCAATTCGTTGTTAATAAATTGAGTTGCTTTTTCGGAGTGAGTCATTTAATTGAAGTTACACCGTTTAAAATTTCTGCCAGATGTACCACTCTAATATTTTTATTTTGCCGACGGATTACCCCTTGCAATTGCATCAAACACGATACATCGCCACCTGTAATTACTTCAGCCCCATTTCGTTCGTGGTCGGCAACTCGGTCTTTGCCCATTTTAGCCGAAACGGCAGCTTCTGTTATGCAAAATGTACCCCCAAAACCACAACATTCATCTGTTCTGTCCAACTCAATAAACTCTAGTCCCTGAACCATTTCCAGCAATTGTTTTTGCTTTGAAAATGCAGGTGCGTTTAATTCCGACGACTGCCCCATGCGCATACCTCGTAATGCGTGGCAACTTTGGTGCAAGCCAACTTTGTGAGGAAATGTTGCATCAATTTTCTCAATTTTCAACACATCGAGTAAAAATTCAGCTATGTCGTAAATGTGCGTTCGCACATGAATCACATTAGGTGTTTGTTCCAATATATCATAATGCTCCTTTACAAAACCAACACAACTTGGCGCTGCACCCACAATATAATCGAATTCTTTGAAATTTTCGACAAATAGCCGAGCGGCTTTTTTGCTATCGTTTTCAAAACCTGCATTGGCCATAGGTTGACCGCAGCAAGTTTGTTGAAGAGGATAAACTACTTCGCAACCGTATTTTTCGAGTAATTGCAAAGTAGAAATGGCAACTTGCGGATAAAACTGGTCGATATAACAAGGTACGAAAAGAGCTACTTTCATTGATGTTTTTTGAAACTTGATGCTCAACTATTTTATTCTTAGTTTAAATTATTTCAAAAATTTGGTAGGTTTACCATTTATCAAAATGATATACATGCCATTATTCAGTGAGCGTGAGTAGCTGCCTGTTGCAATTGTTTTTTCAATCAACATGCCATTTGTATTGTAAAGTTCAATTTTCGATGGAGTTGTTAATGGGATAATGATACCTGTTTCATTGCGTAAGATAAAAGTACCAATCGTTTCGATTTTATTATTAATTCCTGTTGAAAAAGAAGTTTCGTAAGCGCCCATTTTTGGCTGTGTAGCACTACGACCAATTTCGGCATAATCAATAGTAACTGTATTTATTGGCGTACCAGTTAATGTAGCAGCAGACGATGGTTTGTAATCTTCGGCTAAAGTGCCTCCTGCATTTGCAAAAGAGGGGTCAATA
>CAYXQZ010000133.1:6069-8495 GCA_964466415.1 uncultured Paludibacter sp. | reverse complement strand
TTTTTAAACCACACTTCATTTCCATGATCTTGTAAAAGAATATTTCCTTCGGCAGCATTTCCAAAATTTGGCCAAACGCCATATTTGCTGTAATTTACCAACGCATTAAACATTTGTGTGTTACGTTCGTATTCTACTGTAAGTTTATTATTCAAGTAGTGTTGTACTTTATTGCCAATCACCACAATACGTGCATTATTAAATTCATTTTTACGAACTGATTTAGTTTCGGGAGCTGGAATTAGGTCGTAGAGCGAACCCATAGTGCGATTGCCTTTAACGCCTAATTTAGCATCGGGATGTTTGGCATCGTCCAAAATCTGAAATTCACAACCAATAGATGAACCAGCACCTTTATTTAATTCAGTATCAACAAAATATTTAATACCACTATTGGCACCTTCAGTAATTCTGAAATCGACACTTAATTCGAAGTTTTTGTATTTTTTCAACGTTACAATATCGCCACCATTAGTTGATTCACCTCCGTCCGATTTTACAACTTTCAATAATCCATTTTCAATCTTCCAACCACCAGTAGGGAAAGTAGTTAGTTTAGCTCCACGCCATCCTTCGGTAGTTTTTCCATCCCAAAGTAGTTTCCAACCTTGAGCGGCTTCAATTGCCGAAACAGAATTATCAATACGATTAATTTCGGGTGCATCGGTACTTGGTTTTCTATTTTTTTCTAAATCAGTTGTACAAATACGAATATTTTTCCATGCAACAGTTGCACCTACTTGCTCGGGAGTTCCAATTTGATGTACTTGGAGTGCTATAAAACCAGTTGCTGTGGTATTGTCGAGTAAATTAGCACAAGCTATGCCATTAAGCCAAGTACGAATAACAGACCCAATAGCTTCGATACGAACTTTATTCCAATCGTTGGCTTTAAATGCCTTTTTTGCATTTGGATTATTGTCCAATGAATAAAGCCATCCACGTCGACCTTCGTCGTAAATACCTGCGCTCCATGCACGTGGAGCAGGATCTATTTCACTTTGATAACCATGAACACGACCATTATTATACTCTTTAAAACTATTGCTACGAAACTGAATTCCAGAATTCAATCTATTGTCAACTTTGAATTCAAGTTCTAAAATAAAATCACCAAATATTTTTTCGGTACATAAAAAAGTGTTTGGTGTGTTAAGTTTTGAATGTCCCACTATGGCACCATCTTCGATTGTGTATTCTGCTTTACCATTCAATACTTTCCAACCTTTGAAGTTTTTTCCGTTAAACAAATTTTCCCATTTTTCTTGTGAGAAACCAGCGAGAGAAGTTAGCATCAATGCTAACAAAATAATTTCACGTCTTTTCATTCTAAATATTTAATTTTAAATTAGTTACAAATAGAGCAATAAAAAAATCTACATCAAACAGTATTGAAGTATCACTTTTTATCTCCCATTAGGGGTTTATAATTTATAAAAATACATCCATTCTTTACGAGGTTCGGTACCTACTAACAATTTGTTAGCCAAATCGTTGTTGGTAAACTTTTTCGATTTTGGGTCGAATTTGAGTTTGGCGTTCAACTGTTGCGCAATTACACCTAAGCAAAACACCTGACTCAATGGACCAGCCACTTCGAATGGCGAACGAGTTTTCTCCTGACCTTTACATGCAAGCAAGAAGTTAAGGAAGTGATTGGATGGACTTTTTGGCACCACAGGTAATTTAGATTCCATTTCTTTGGCCATTTCATCTGGAATAATACTTAATGTACCACCATGTGAACCGCCTTTAAATGTCAATTCTTTGCTGTAAATGATTTTTCCAGGATTTAGCTTCGAAGGCACAATTTGTCCGTTGCTTGGTGGTGGAATATTGGGATCGAGCACCACATTACCATAACCAGCCGGAACAGGTGGAAGATTATCCATGCCGTCGTACCAAGTTATATCACAGGCTGGCATATCTTTACGAGCTGGAAATTTAAATTGAATGGTGGATGAATATGGAAAGAAAAATGGATTATGTCCATTGGCATATAGCATATTAATTTCGGTTGGCAAGCCAAGTTCCAAAAACTCATGAGCTGTATCCACAATATGTGCTCCCCAATCGCCCAAAGCACCCATACCATAGTCGTACCAACAGCGCCATTGACCGTTTACATAATCTTTATTGTAATCTCTAAATTGCTCAGTGCCCAACCAAGTATCCCAATCCATAGTTGCCGGAACAGGTTCTGCACCAGGCATACTTGTTATTTTCGAATCGAATTTATGCCAGCGACGAGCATTGTTCATGTGAGCCGTAACTGCAGTCACATCCTTGATAATACCCGCTTCTTTCCAGGCTTTGAATTGGAAATAATTCGCATCGGAATGGCCTTGATTACCCATTTGCGTAACAACACCGTACTTTTTGGCGGCCTGCATCATTAGTTCAACTTCGCGGAATGAATGTGCCAT
>CAYXQZ010000133.1:4059-5969 GCA_964466415.1 uncultured Paludibacter sp. | reverse complement strand
CTAAAACCTACACCAATACAGGCTAAGTTTACTTTTTCGTTTGTGCCTACTTTACGAGGTTTTGGATTTTTAGCCGAGAGGGTTTCCAACGATAAGCCTGATAAAGCTGCTGTGGCAGTAATAACAGAAAGTTGTCGCAAAAAATCGCGACGAGATGATTTGGATTGTAAGTTCATATAATATTTTTTTACAGTATAATTTTTAAGGAAATGGAATAAAAATAAATTCAAAAATACACTGTGTGCGCACACAGCAATTAAATGCAAAGATACAAAAATTTTCCAATTAGTAATATGAGAAATCGAATTGTATGCCCACTCGAAAACACAAAAAACGCATTATTATCTATTCACTAAAATCCTTTTTGTTAACGTTTTACCCGCTGTATTTAATTTCAATAAATAAATTCCATTATTCATTTTGCTTACATCTACCTGATATTCTGATCCTTTTGATGAAATGTCGGCTAGTTTCATTACCGTTCTTCCACTAGCGTCAAACATTTGCAAATCAATAGTTTCAAAATTTGAGTTGGAAAATTTTAAATTGAGTTGATTTTGAACCGGATTTGGATAAATTGATACCTCCATTTCATTAAACTTCAGTTCTTTTACAGCATTTGCATCGGCATTATAAACTTCTATACCATCAATTCGGGTAGTGATGCTGCCCGATTTTGAATCGTAAATGCGGAACCAGTTTATTGCACTTAAATCCAATGTTCCAACTTTGGTGGAAGTATTCATGCGGAGATTTATCTGATTCCAACCATTTACAAGTCCGGTAAGCTGCCAACTGTATTCATTCACATCAGCACGTCCCGCACTACCAAGTTCCACGCGAATTGGGCCACACTTTGTAACATCCGACACATAATACCAAAAGCGTAATGCGCCATTGGCAAGCGTTGTACCTGAATTATAAGCTGGTGAGAATACTTTCTTAAACTCATCCAAAGTACTGCCTGTAAACTCAATACATGCTGAACCTTGCATTTCGTTGGCAGTATTTAATGTAAGCGTTTGCGACGATGTCCAACCCGAAAGCACATCACAATCGTCCAAATAAATAACTCCCGGAACAGTAATCAGAACCGAAGCAGTTTTTTCTCCATCATTTGTAATTGCCCAAATTTTAGTGCTACCCGGGCCTGTTGCAGTTACCAATCCTTCGCTGTTTACAATGGCCACTTTAGCGTTTTCACTTACCCAATTTACCGTTTTGTTATCGGCATTCGAAGGTAAAATAGTTGCCGCAAATTGATAGTTAGCATCTTTCTCAATGGTAAATGCTGCTGGTGAAATACTAACCGACGAAACAGCATTCGTTGGCGTAGTGATACGTGTGAGGTAATTTATATCAGGCGAGCCAGCTTCAATATTTAAACGTACATTATGAACACTATTTGCAGCAGTAGTGTAATTACCAATATCAATAGTTGACCATGCGCCTCCTGTTGAAGGCAAAGAAGTAGTTGCAATTACGTTTCCGTCGACAGACATTTTTACCGACGAAACAGCGGTTGATTTGTAGCGAAGTTGAAATTTTGTAGCTGGCAAAAGTGGTATTTCGCGCCATTGCAACCATTCGCCTGTTTGTGTGCCAGTTACATGCCAACCTGTTCGTAAATCGGTGCATTTAGCCACATCCAAATCGCCCATTTGCAAATATGTTCCACCACTATTTCCAACTGTCAAGTCGGAATAATCGTCGCAAGACTCGGCTTCCATTTTTAAACTAGCCGGATATGGATTGCGTGAGAAACTTCTTAAAATATTCAGTCGTTGACTTGGATATTCGTAGTAACTATATTTTCCGTTATCGGTACTTCGCCAAAGCGCGGCATGCTCAGCAGCATCAGTGAAACCTTCGACTAAAGTAAGTGCAGCACCCGCCTTTACAGTATTGTT
>CAYXQZ010000133.1:0-3959 GCA_964466415.1 uncultured Paludibacter sp. | reverse complement strand
ATATTACCATTTCCCATGTTGGACATCCAAGTATCTTTTATTGACCAAAAAATAATCACCATTCGTCCATCAATTTTATAGCGACGTTCGTCAGGAATTTTTTCAATAGCAATTTTAAGATTATAATCCCATATATATTTATAATTATTCGGATCACCAACATCAAATTTATAGGTTTGAGCAGTGGAGCCCGTTAAATCATAGTTCAAGCCTGATGTCCATGAATTGGGACAATCGTCGAAAATAGCTAATTTAAAGGAGTTTACACCACGCGTGTTCATGGCATCAATCAGCAATGGAATATGATTAGGATCTCCCATGCCACGGTCAGCTCTGCCAGGAGTAGTGCCTCTACTCAACAAAGCAATGTAATCCAAGCCAGCATAATCTACCTCTTCCACTTGATTTTCCCACCATTCTTTTTCGGCAATGGTAGATTTTACAATGGATTGGTTGTAGCGATAGAAATGACCACCTTCCATTTCTTTGTCCTGCCAACAAAAAGTAGCACCTAATTCCTGCGCACTTACTGAGGTAAGCATTGAACTAAAGCTAAATAATAGAATTGTTATGATGAGATTTTTTTTCATTGTATTATAAATATAACTAATTCAATATCAATTTATTCGTTGTTTGTATTGTTCCTGATTTCACTGATACAAGATAGATTGATTTGTTTAAATAATCTGGTAAATCTATTTCGGCAAAATTGCTATTGTCCATGTTTTTCTGAAAAACCAGTTGACCATTTAAATGACTAATACTTAATGAAATATCTGTTGAACCTTCAAAGCCGAACAAATTTACAGCAATTTTCCGTTTATTGGTTGGATTCGGAAAAATATTTACAAATTTTCCATTTTCGTTCATTTTTACATTTTCAAGGGCAGTTAAACCATTTCCACTTAAGGAAAGTTCGTCGAAGTTTCCACCACTGGTACTGATAGCAGTAAGCATAATGGTGTTATTACCTTCTTCCAAAGGCTGATTTATGGCGTGTGTACCCCATGTTGACCAAGCACCAGTCACCGGAAAAGACAACGAAGCCACTTTTACCACATCGTTGATTGTTAATTTAAGTGGCCTATTGGCTGTTAGTGCATATCGAAAGCTAAGTGTGTAAGTGCCAGCTGTTGGAACATTTACATTCCATTTGATATAATCGTTCGAAGCATTTGTAAAATCCATAAAACCACTTCCTCTGTATCCTAGCTGATTGGCAACTTCAACAGGACCAACATATTCGGCATCTTCGGCCTGATAGGTATTTGAAGCTGGTATCACAGTAACTTCACAAGTTGCTGTTTTTGCATTATCGAAAGTAGAAGCAGTAATTGTTGTATTTCCTTCGCTCCAAGCAGTTACTATGCCAGCTGAGTTTATGGTAGCAATAGCAGGATGTGAACTTTTCCATAGAATGGATTTATTGGTCGCATTCGAAGGCATAATGGTGGTTAAAAGCTGTCGGTTGGTATTGAGCATAACACGAGCTGTGCTCGATTTTAATGTAAGATCGGTTACTGCTATGGGGCACGAACCTTCGGGAATTCCACAGCCACAAATGCCTGGATCCATTTTAGTTGGATCATCCGGACATAAATCGGGTTGAACACCTTCGTGAACCGAAACCACTTTAGTACTTAAAGCTTCTAAATTGTAAGTGGCATCAATAATGTGAAAGTTTGTACCGTCGAATTCCTGAACAATTGTGGCATTTCTTACAAAATAAATTTTGCCTAATGGTAATACAAAACGTACCCTTGCATTGGTAATTGGAAAATTAAATTTATTTACAATGGTTGCTGTATTTTCCTGATTACTACCGTCGTTCAATTTCGAAAAACTAAGTTTCAATTTTGCTGTCGCGAAATTTTCAGCCGTTTCGAGACCTTCGTGAGCGCCAATACTATCGCCAATAGCAGTATATTTATTGTTTATCAAATCAATTTTGTAAAGATTAAAAGGCGCTTTCCGGCTTACTTCACGCAAGGGAAATCCAGTATGCGTAATCTTTACGTTGGGGTAATCTCTAATACTATGCGTATTTCCAGCCCAATGGCAATGTCCGGCTAAAATAAGGTTTAGTGGAGCACCAGCTTTAAACAATGGATCGTAAAAAGCTTTGAGCGGTGTGGGTGTCATAACATGGCAATACCCAACTCTGAAAGTACCTTTGCCAGCTTGGTTAAGCCAATCTTTGGCTTCGTCGGTTTGATGTGCGAAATTTGGAACACCTGTTGATTCGTCGGAAAACCAAGCATTATTCAATCCGATAAAACGCGCATTACCATAAGCAAAATTGTGAGCTTGCAAGCCATAAAAATCGTTCCATGCAGCCGAGGGCACTTTGGTATAACCGGGATTAGGAAAGCCGGGTTCCAACTCGTAATTTTTTTGAGGAGTATCATGATTACCCGGAATACTAAACACGGGGGCTGAAAAATTATTCAACCCATTCACAAATTCAGTTCCGTTCATATAACCATTGTAATAGTCGGTGATGCGTTGTTGCGAACTAGATAGGCTATTGGTGTTTTGATAGTGATTATCGCCTGTTTCAAAAACCATTTCAGGGTCAATTATATTGGCAATATCGATGGTTGTCGCAATGTTTTTCGAAATCTTAAGATTATCGTACGAACCTTGCCAGCGATGAGCATCGGAAATATGAAAAATATAAAAACTGGTTTTGTACTCCTTAATTACTTTTACAGCTGCCTGCGAAATTGCATCACCAGTAGATGTTTTCAGAATTAAATCGTATCTGTCCGAAGGTGTTCCAGCAGGTACAGTTATCGTTAATCTGGTGTTACATGTTTTTTCCGACCACTTATCGTACATCCAGGTTTGGCTTACAGTATTTGTAATCGTTGTATTTACTATTAAATAAGCACTTTGCAACTCAACTGCATTCACTGTTTGTGCTGCATCAGCATTGAACCAAACTTCGAACGTTTCGCCCTGCTTAACAATGGCAGTGGTTGCACGCCAAGGATAAATAATTTTTCCAGCAAAAGCAATATTGCTCAGACTAATAATTAAAAATATAACTGAAATTGTATTGATTTTCTTCATTTTATGAATATAATTTAAATATAATTTATTTCTACTTCGACAGATTTATTTTTTTTGATGAATAATAAATTAATCGATAGTAACTTTAAGCCCCTTTAGGGGTTTGGGGCCGGTTTTGAAGAGAGTTTTCCTGTTTGAACCACTTTTTTTATCATTCCTTTTCGGTCGAAATATAATCTATCAACACAAATTGACCTCAAATTACCACGCCCTGAAAGCACACTATTATGATAAAAAGCATACCACTTACCTTTGTATTTTACTACCGACCCATGACTTGTATCGCATCCTGTTGGATCTAAATATACACCCTGATAAGTCCAAGGACCTAAGGGGTTTTTACTTGTGGCATAATTTAGCCGATTTGCTCCTTTTCCATTAACTGCATACCTGTCGGAATAAGTAAGATAATAAATGCCCTTCCGTTTGAAAACCCAAGCAGCTTCATGAAAATCCACTAATCCTTCCATTGTAATAAGCGTATCAGCTAATTCTGTCATATTATCTTTCAGTTTGGCTCCCTTACATCTTCTGCCACCACCATAATAAAAATAAGCCTGTCCATCGTCGTCGATAAACACCGATGGATCAATCATGGCAAACTGGTCGCCATTCAGTTCGAGATAACCCTGCACTTTAAAATCGGAAGCAGGCTTTGAGCTTGTAGCAATGCCAATTTTCCAAGTTTTATTCCAATCTGTTCCGCTTGGATGTGGAAAATAAAAATAATACGTTCCATTTTTATACGCACAATCTGGTGCCCACATAAAACCACCTTCGGGCCGTCCCCATGGCACTTGCGAAGCACGAAGTATTTCGCCATGATCCGTCCAGTTTTTCATGTCGGTAGTCGAAAATACGTGATACTGATCCATCCGGTCGCA
>CAYXQZ010000132.1:4482-8616 GCA_964466415.1 uncultured Paludibacter sp. | reverse complement strand
TACTACTGCATTTTTATAAAAACATGGATCGATGTTGAAAGTGCCGCTTTTAGTTGCCACATCGTTCACATAATTATAAACAGTTGTGCGTTTTTCAAAACTATTTCGATAATAAACAGGTCCGTTGGAATGGGGAATCGGCACATTGGTCGACATTGCCCGTTTTCCTTTCAACAGTTCGACTGAAGCCCCTGCCACACGCAGCTGAAAATCGGACGAACACCAAATTCCATCGGCGCTCGAAGTAAGAAAATACTGATTGGTAGGAATCATGCTCCAGTCGGTGGCATTTTTCATAATGGCTGTACCTTCGTCATATTCATCAAACATGGCAAAATACATATTTGTGCAACCTAACTTTTTAATATTGGTGGCTTGCTTCCACATAAATTCACCTGCGGCACGAGGAGCTGAGTTTGGATCGCCATCGTTCCATTGCGACCATCCAAAACCCGGAAAGTTCACGGGCATGTATTGAATATTACGGGCATCGCAATAGGTTTTATCTGGCAACTGAGTGCTTGAATATAAAGCATCGGCAGTGGCATTATCTCTAATTCGTCCGGGCATCCAGGGCGAAATCATGTTGAGTGACTCATAAACAGGCAGAAAATTTTCGTCATCGCCGGGCACGGTTGCAGGTTGCGTTACGCCTTTTGAGTCGCTGGTGCCTGTTCGCCAGCCTCTTGGTGTACCACCAATTACATAGCAGCCCCGCGCTTTAAAAAAATTAATCAGGGCAATAGTTTCTGCCGCTGATCCGGGATTTTTGCCTCCTTTCATACCAATTCCCCAAAGTTGCACCACCGGTTTATTGCCCACTTTGGCGTATGCTGGCGAAGTAGTCAGGTTTTTTTGTTCCACATTATACACCCAGTCCATTTTAATGGTCTCGTCCCAGGTGGTTTCCATCCCCGACGATGATGTATCGTAACAAATATAAAATATACGTTCGTTGGCCTCGGCAGCATTCTTAACTTTAATAATCGATTCGGTAGGCGATTGTATAATTGAACTTCCGATATTCCCAATAAATCGTTGAACAGCAGCACCATCAATGCCGTAATCTTTCATCCATTTGAGATGAATATCAATCACTTCTTTATCGGAAGATGTAAATAATTTAAATGGTGTGCCATTGCCCATAGGAGCCAGATTCGTTGGTTTTAGTATTCCATCAGGGTATTCCGAAATATCCGGACAAACTTCGAAATGAGAAGTATTTGGCCCCGGTGCTCCTGAAGTTCTGCTATTCCAATGCGTCCAGCCCGAAGTAAGTGTTCCCGCAACAAACCACACCTGATATCCGGCAACAGACTTACCAATAAATTCGGAATAAGAGCTCGCTGAAGTTGTGGGTACAGGTTCGTTTTCGGGCGTTAAAGTGCCTATTTCGATAGTTATTTCACGGATAAAAATATCAACACCATTGCCTGAAATACGAAAATCGCCCGAACTGTTCTGCGCATTTCGGAACGAAGCATTGGTAATAGCAAGCTTGGCTGTTACCCAATTGTTGGATGCAGTTTGTTTAAACGAAAGCGATTTGTAATTATTTCCATCGTTGGCATTATACTGAAAGCTAATGCTTGTATTCCCTTCATCAAAATAGGTGAGATTGATAATTACATTATTTTGGGTCGATGGAATTGCAATATCATTCACATTAAAATAACCATATTTCGAAGCAGGAATTTGCCGACAAGCCAAACTACCTTTGGTTGTTTGAAATGAATAATTTTCAGACGAAGATGATGTGCTGAACGTGTGTGTTAAATTATTTGTCACACTTGGATTTGAAAACACAATGGAAGCTACTGGAGTTCCTGCAATTCCCAACGTAATTGATAGCAATGTCGCAGTAAATAAAAAGCTGATTTTTTGAAACATAATTCTTATTTTTTGTGCATTATTTTTTTCATTTCTTCCAACACTGTTTTGTAAGCAGGGTCAGTTGCTAAATTTTTATATTCAATGGGGTCGTTTTTCTGATTGTAAAGCTCCACTCCCATTTTAGCATCATCCCATTCCACATAACGCCAATTTTCATTTTTAACCATTCGTCCCAACATTTCGCCACGTCGTACCACAGCACTAACGGAATTTCTGAAAGGTTTTGATGAGTTAAGAAGCATTTTCTTGAAGCTTTTTCCTTGCAAATAATTTGGTGTGTTTTTAAGCTTAAAAATATCGGCCAACGTAGGATAAATGTCTACGTACTCAAACATGGAATTTGATTTAATACCTTTTTTACCAACAGATTGACCTGCAACAATAAAGGGCGGATTTGTGCCTTTTTGGAATAGCGTTACTTTGTTCCACCAGTTGTGCTCGCCCAAATGATACCCATTATCACCCATAAAAATAATAAGCGTATTTTCCATTTGTCCTGATTCTTCTAAGGCTTTTAGTACTTTTCCCACCTGTGCATCCATATAACTCGTACAAGCATAATACGAACGAAGAAATTCCCGTTTATCCTGATCGGTAAATTTATTAAAAATGGCAGTTTCGTTTGGTAAAGTATGTTTAAACGGCGGTATCCAACCTTCGGGCAAGGCTGGTGGCGTGCAAATTTCAAGCGGATACATATCGAAATATTTTTTGGGAGCAATAAACGGATCGTGTGGTTTGTGCAATCCCAACGCCAAAAAGAAGGGTTTGTCTTTTGGCTTCTTAATAAATTTTACAGCAGTGCGTGCACTTTGACCGTCCTGCAAATCTTCGTCGGTTCCATTGGCTGCCATCCATTCGCACCACGAGAGTGCACCATTGCTAATATTACGTCGTTCGCCTGTTTCGCCCAGTTTTGTAGGAGCGTAGGCATACTCTTCGTCCCACGCTTTTGGGTCGTTATCAGCACTTTTACCATGAAACACTTTACCCAAGCCCATGGTTTCGAATCCATTTTGCTTAAATAAATAAGGTAATGTAATCCGATTGCCCAATACTGAGGCTAATGTTTTACGATTATCGAGCACGGTGGTTGTTTCGGGATACAAGCCAGTAAGAAACGATGAACGACTTGGACCACTTACGGGATAATTACAATAGCCGTTGTTATACTGTACACCCATTGCTGCCAATCGGTCAATATTGGGTGTTTTTACTATTGGATGGCCATAACAACCCAAAGTAGTGTTTAAGTCGTCGACGATAATAAACAGCACGTTTTTGTCTGTTTTTTTTGCAGCTGTAACAGGTATAATTCCTGAACCTACGGCAGTTGCAACAAGTAAAATTGATTTATTCATATAATATTGGTTGTATTGCATTTGAACTAATAAATGGTAAATGGTCTAATTGTAAATTGTATATTGTTTTACCCACTCCAACATGG
This sequence comes from uncultured Paludibacter sp., assembly GCA_964466415.1. Classification (GTDB taxonomy): domain Bacteria; phylum Bacteroidota; class Bacteroidia; order Bacteroidales; family Paludibacteraceae; genus Paludibacter. The sequence continues at coordinate 5,276 of CAYXQZ010000132.1, read as the reverse complement.
AACTTTTTAAATAGGTTTCTGGATCTTCTTCAATTTTAAAATTTATAAAACCAACTTTGCCTTTGTAATTCGATTTAAGCAACGGTTCAATAAAGTTTTTCATATTGAAATTACCTTGTCCAATGGGCTTTATTGTGCTTGCATCCATTAACTTTGGTTTCGAGAAATCGGCTACCGAATCTGTCCCTGCCAACGTAACTGCTCCAATATAAGGCTTTACATTTTCGAAAACGTCATTCATTCTAGCTCCATTGCCTGCACGTATTTCGTGACAAAGATGCACTGCAAGTTGTAGGTTTTTATCATTTATCTTTTTCACAAAGGGCAATGCCTCCTCAGCCGAAGCAATATAACAGTAACTATGTGGATAAAGTACCACTTTTACTTTTTTTGTTTTGGCATACTTTACAATCTCTCTTAATCTTACTTCTATATATTCATCATTTATTCCATCCATTTTTTTGCCAAAAATCACCCATAGTTCTATGTTTTTACCAGCAATTTTATCAACCCACATTTTCCACCTTTCACGCACTTTCTCGGCTTCGTTAAAGTTATAGCGTATCATCAAAGCATGAATATTGAATTGTTTATCATTTCGCAATTCGTTGATAAAAATATTCAGGTTTACAGAATCTTCTTTGGTTTGCGAATTTAAGATAAGCCCCCTATAACCAGTATTTTTCAAAACTTTAATTTGCTCAGTTGGAACTAACCTGCCCAAACTACCAAAATTATAAGCCGTAAGTTTTAATTCTGGTTTACATGTTTTTTTAATTGATTGACTAGCCACA
>CAYXQZ010000132.1:1658-4382 GCA_964466415.1 uncultured Paludibacter sp. | reverse complement strand
TTAAAACGTCCTTTGCTTCACTTCCTCCAAATATGGATATTTCACACTTTCGAGATAATCAACCAATTTAGTTTTCAATTCTTCAGCTGTCTTTAAGTTGGCCACTTTATTGCTGTACAGTAAATTATTCAATTCATTAGGGTCATTTTTCAAATCGAACAAGGCATCCACGTTTTTCTTTTTGTTATATCTCGAAATAAGTAATTTCCACTCTTTTGTACGCACCATTAAGTTTGGAACATCCTGATTTGGCCAATTCCATTCAGATACAACGAAATCAGTTTTCGCGGCTTTTCCGTTTGCCAAATTCATCAAAGAGTAACTATCACTTTCGGCTTTTATGCCTACGTAATCCATTATTGTAGGAAATATATTGATTAGCGAAACTGGTGTTTCAATTTTTCGACCCGCAATTTTTCCAGGATAATTAATGATAAGTGGCACACGTACCGATTCTTCCAACATTACATTTTTTTCGCGCATGCCATGTGCTCCCATCATTTCGCCATGGTCGCTCATAAAAACAATCATCGTATTGTCACGCAATTTTAACTCCTCCAATTTACCAATTATTTTCCCCACCCAATCATCAATTTCAGTTACAAGCGCATAATAATTGGCTATCATGTAACCAATTTTGGCACTGTCGGCATATTCGGTTGCTGTCAATCGTCCATTCGATTTGATATATGGATTACCCTGCATTTTGTCTGAAATTGTTTTGGGAATTGGCATTTCCGAAGCCTTGTACATGCTTGCATAAGGTTCGGTTGGCAATATGGGCGAGTGTGGATAATGAAACGAGCAAGTAATAACAAACTTGTTGGATTTGTTGCGTTCGATGGCATCAATAGTTTGTCTACCCTGAACAGCTGTAATTGAATGTTCGGCTTTTAAATTGAGAACTCCATGATGATCGGGCTGACCAAGCTGACGTATTTTCAACTCTTCTTCCGAAAGTAGCCCTGAAGGCATTTTATCATATCGTCTATCAATGGGCACAGGAGTGTAGCTAGCACCATCAAAAAAACTAAAATCGATTAATTCGGAACGTTTAGCTTGTTGCTTTTTGGTGTTTTCGTTTAAATAAAAGTGATACAGTTTTTCCCAACTTTTAATCAATTTTGGACCTTGATATCCATATTCTGAGGGATTGGTATAGCAGCTAGCCATATAATCGGGCGAATGAAACTTGCCATAATACTCCGCCACATAGCCATTAGCCACCAATATTTGATCAAAAGTTTTGTATTCGCACGCTTTATTATCGTCCGAATCCCCATTGGTACGGATACCTGTTTTTTCAGTTAATCGTCCTGTAAGTATGCTAGTTCGCGCAGGCCCAGATACCGGACACGGACTGCAAGCTTGTGAAAAATATGCACCTGTAGCAGCTAATTTATCAAGGTTGGGAGTTTTAACAATATCATTAGCTCCCGAATAGCGCAAGGCATCCCAGCGTTGCTGGTCGGTCATGATAACCAATATATTGGGAGAGGATTTTTTTTGCGCTGTCGCAGTCCAAAAGGGAGCCGTTGCAATTAGCGATGCAAATGTTAAGTTGATATTTTTCGAAAACATGCCTGCCTTTTTTGTATTGATTTAATTATTACGACACAAAAATAGCAACAAGTAATTAATTATTACTTAATATTTGATTAATGAGGGAGAAATTGAGAATTATATTTTTCATTCGCTCATCTGAGCAGCGAAATAATTGCATTTTTACTCTACTTGCAAGTGGATAAATACTATCATCATTATTGTGAGACTTGGTAAAAAAGTTATTAATATTTAATTGCTTGGATAATATGCTAAATGATAATATCTTTGTATAAAATGATAAGATATGAAAACTACAAAATTTAAATATACTACGCTAACTGAAGAAGATTGTGAGTTGAATTTATTTATGACAGTAGTAGGTATGTCAGATATTGGTCCGGGTAAAATTCTTCCACCCAACATGGGTCATCCGTCCGATTATTGGTTTAATTCAGATCAGCGTCGTGTTTTACAAGAATATCAAATTGTATATATTACCGAAGGGGCAGGCGTTTTTCAAAACCAACATCGTGTTTTTCGCCTTACACCTGGTAGTGTTTTTGTGTTGTTTCCCGGTGAATGGCATCGATATCGCCCACTGAAAAGTACTGGTTGGAAGACGCATTACATTGGACTTAATGGAGAAATGGCCAAAATTCTTTTCAAATCTCCATTTTTTACGCCCGAAAATCCGATTCAAAATATTTCGATAAATGGCGAAGTGCTCGAAACATTTGAAAAAATACTGGCACTTACAACAAGCGAAAAGCCTGGCTACCACCAAATTTGTGTAGGATTGCTTATTGCCTATATCAACCAAATTATTGCACAGGTAAAATACAAGGAATTCGAAGGGAAAGATATTGAGGTAAAAATACGGGAAGCACGATACATTTTGAATAAACGTAAAAACGAAGATGTTGATGCAAAACTACTTGCCGAAGAACTTAATATGGGCTATTCGTATTTTCGCAAAATGTTTACCAAATATACTGGTATGCCTCCCATTCAGTACCACTTGCAATTACGCATAAAACAAGCCGAAATAATGCTAACATCTTCGAACAAAACAATCAAAGAAATATCTTATGAGTTGGGCTTTGAGTCGGCGTTCTATTTTTCTCGCGTTTTTAAAGAAAAAACAAATATCTCTCCTGTTGATTATCGAAAAATGCATAC
>CAYXQZ010000132.1:0-1558 GCA_964466415.1 uncultured Paludibacter sp. | reverse complement strand
CGAGAAATGATGCGTTGGTGCTTCTTTCATCCATTTTGTAAGGAATGTGCGCACGTTGGGTTGAAATTTTCCGCGTGTATTTGTATTTCCTGTTGCTGGTATTGGTCCTTCCACCGACTCGCCTTCGGCAATGACAAACTTAAATTTGCCATCGTAAGTGGAATTTATGCTCAACATAGTAATAGGTCCGGTTTTTATTTTAAACTCTACTCCTGCCCCTGAGCCCGGCTTGCCATGGTATTTTTTCAGACTGCGAATTACCGGTTTTCCATCGGCAATAGACACATTGTGTGGTCCATCGTGACCAACCAAAATAAAATCGCCATCAAAATCAACCGGATGTAGTTCGGCAAAACTACCGCCAATTCCTATGCGGTCCATTATAAAGAGTGCAATCAGCGTTTTCACGTCCGATTCGCCGCACATAGGGATATTTTTGGCTGTTAGCAAGGAATTCCCAACAATCAGGTTGGTCATTACCTGGCGCTCCAGGCTACCCTCAATGCCATCGTAATAATAAGCCAAACCACTTAAATTGCTTTTGGTAATAAAGTTTTCGAGGGCAACATAAACGCGTGCTGCTGTATATAAATCGGCATCGGTAAGTTTCATCGAAATAGGGTCGGCAACCGGGTCAGGTGTGTCGAAAAACGACAGAATTTGTGCTTTGGCACGGTCAATTTCCTGGTCAGTTACACCTTCGTACGACGTTACTAATTCGTTTGCCTCACAAGCTTTGATATGACAACCAAAATGGGTGGTGAACATTGTTGGGTCGAAATGCATATCGAGCATAGCGTTGAGCGAATGGCCAATATGTCCGAAATGTGCCCGTTTCAAATCGTGTAAAACGCGCGCAATGCGGCAATACTCCTCAATTTGTTTATCAACTTCGGCATCATCGTACAACGTACCAATAATAGTATGTGGAATTTGAACCCCCAATCGAGCTGCAACACCCGTAAATTCGGGCAGTGAGCACACATCGTCGTTCATCAATTGCATGTAGGTATTTGCTTTGGCGTAATCCAAACCTTGCAAAGGTTGCAGCGCTACCAAAACAATTGGCACTTTTAGCGTACGCATAATAATGGCAAATGTACCCGATGTAGCATAGGTTACCATATCGCAAAAAAGCATGTCAATATTAGCAGCTGTCAGTGCATCTACAGCCTGATAGGCTTTTTCGGCATTATCAACCAACCCAAAATCAACAACGTCAACAAACTCGGGGATTTTGCCAATAAATACATCCTGTTTTTTATACATTTCATCGAGTAAGCCCGGAAACTGCCCCCAATAGGTATGATGACCAACACCTATAACACCTACTTTAGTACGTCCATTATCGATTGCGGCAGCGTAATCAACCTTTTCAACTATTCTCATTTGAGTGATTTTTTTATAATATAATCAATTTATTATTGAACGAAATTTTTGTGCATTATCGAACAATACAAAAGTAGAAAGATATGGGTGGCAGAAAAATATACTAAATGAGCATTAGTTTGCACTAAATGATACAATAGTGGCAGGTGTCATTTTGTGCAAAAAAATA
>CAYXQZ010000131.1:0-8684 GCA_964466415.1 uncultured Paludibacter sp. | reverse complement strand
GAATAATCTACACATTATGTAATGATAAAAAAAAATATTGTTGTTCTGTTTTTAACGGTTTTTACCTGTTACTTTAATGTTCAATCGATTGAAAGACCTAATTGGGCTGGATTTTACACTGGCAGTCCAAAAAATGTAATTGATACCAAAAAATATCCTTTTGTAAAGGGGTTGGCTGGTCGCATAAGCTGGAGCGATGTAGAGCCTCAGGACAATGTTTATAACTGGAGCACACTCGACAATGCTCTTAATGCAGCAGTTGCAGGAGGATTTTATTATTATTTTGTTTTCTGGGTAGGACCCGATTGTCCCACATGGATATATGATAAAGGGGTTGCAAAAATTATGACCGATTTTAAAAGTTCTGGTGGACCTTATCCCGATTATCTCAATCCAATTTATACAAATTACTTTAATCGCATCATTGGCAAACTGGCTGATCACCTTGCGTCACTTACACCTACACAACGCAAAGCTCTTGCATTTATTCAGCCAGCATTTGGTTCAACCGGTGACCAGCAAATGCTAAAAGGCAATGTAGTATCGCCTGCAGGTTATACTATTACTGATCAGCAATATGCTGATATTTGTATACAAGGCACCTTACGCTATTATGAGGCATTTAATCAGCCTGAACTGGCAAATATTAAATTCTTATTTAATATCGAAGATGACGGGGGAACCAGCACCAGTGGGCCACAACTCTTTGCAAATTGGTATAGGCAGCACTATACGGTTGACCTTCGAAAACAGCAGTTTACTGTTGCTATAGGTTTTCAGGCCAATAATGAAGTTGTACAGGACACCGAACAACGACCTTCGTTTTTTGGACTAACCGGAAAAGACCCTGATTTTGTGCGGGGGGAGTTTTCCAAATTTGGAGATGGTGCCATTTTTAAGGAAAATCCTGTTTGGAACTATTACTGGACTGCAATTTCTACTGTAGACAGAGGCTTGGATTTGTGGGAAGTTGGTTATGATGTTGTTTCAACAGGATTATATAACCAGGCATTTGATTTTGCGAATAAATACTCCTACTACAAACGTCCTGAAACGAGTCCGTACGCTTTTGTTGCACTACGGGATGTGCTTGATGCAAGTGATGTGAGCAGATTTCCTGTAGGTCAGTATGGTGCCTCATCGAAGCAGAACGATACCATCCGGATTCGAAAAATTGAACAAAAATTTGCAGATCATGGAGCCAAAGTCGGAGATATGATTTCGGCAAGCACAATGGTAAATGCGGTTTACCTTTATAATTCAAAGGCAATGAATGATGTTGGTTACCAAGTCATTGCCCGAAACTTTTCCAGATTTATCACACAAATTGATGCAAACAATACAAGTGTTGGATGGTGGAGAGTGGGTCCAACTGACCAGCCTTATGGCCGTTATGCGCGAGGTTTTGAAAATGCCAGCAATAAAAATCGCATGTCATTTGATTTGCATGACGATTACTTTTTGAACACACCTACCAATAAATCGATAGAAGTAAAAATAATCTATTTAGACGAAGGAATAGGAAAATTCTCATTCAGATATAATTCAACTATTGAAACGGATAAGACAGCGCAGATTTTTACAAAAACGGACACCAAAAGATGGGTGGAGAAAATTGTGAAAATTGACGATGGTGAGTTTCTCAACAAAGGGGTTAATAATAGTGATTTTTCGTTGGTAAATGAAGATTCCGAAGATGACATTTTTCATCTTGTCGAAATTAAAAGGACTTCACCAATTTCGTCGGTAATAAACCACAATGAAAACAAAAATCCGATTGTCTATGATAACCGGAATTCTGTTATAAAATGGTTAGATACTTCTGCTATTGAGCGTATTGTGGTTTATGATATTGCAGGAAAGGCAGTAAAAGAATACTCAACAGTCAATACGAACACCATTAACATCAGTTCATTGAAAAGTGGAATGTATGTTATCCGCTACTTTCAGCATGCCCGAGCTGTTATTAACCAGAAAATCATAAAGTATTAATCTGGTTTTTATAATTTTAACAAAATAAAAAAAATACCACAAAATGAAAAGTGGCTTATTCTTCATTTTACTGACAAAAAATTAATTATCAGGAAAATGAAACAAAATCACCTGATGTATGAGACTTTATTGCATGGCCTCAAACTATTTTATTCATACTTTTGCTTCTGAATAATATATATGGTAATTCAAAGTGTAAAATGAATAAATTGCTAAGCTTATTAAATCTCAAAATTCTGACTTTTCTTTTTTGTAACTTGTTTTTTGTGTCAGCATTCTACTCTCAATCAGCACTTCCAATCGAGTCGTTTGGTGTGTGGGACAGAGGCAATGTAGTCACAGATTTTTCAGATCCAAATGTTGATTTTATTAAAGGTATTGAGTCTCAGGAGAAATGGGAAGAATGTGAGGTAACCAATAATGTTTTTAATTTTGCTAACTTTCAACGTGATATTGACAGGGCTTATGCCAGTAAAAAGTACGTTCGTTTCAGCATTAATGTAGGTCCAGATGCTCCCTTATGGATGTACGATAATGATACGGATTCCACCAACAACCCATACCCGCAAGTACAAAAAATTACCACCAGTGGTGGAAATGATAAATCAGGATGGCCTTTTTACCCTCAATACCTTACCACAACTTACAAAACATATTACTATCGGTTGATACAAAAGTTTGCTGAGTTCTTGAGAAGTCAACCGGATGAAAAGTTTAAATACATTGCTTTCGTACAGGTTAAAACCGGTTGTACTGGTGATGAGTGTGCATTTAAAGGAAATGTTAATGTGGCTGCCAATGATATCCCATTTGCTCAGTGGGAGCAATTCAGGGTTGAAGCCTTTGATCAGTTTAAAAAGTATTTCAATGATGTCCCCGAGCGAAGGATTCCATTAACATTCAATAATGTCGATGCTGGTAAAGAAGACCTTGCCAACCAATGGCTCATGACGCAGGCTGATAGAAGTATAGGTTTCGGACTCAAAGGGGGAGCATTTAATAGGGGAATCCATTTAAACGACGAACAATCTTTCGTAAATACCTGGGTGCCTTATTTGGTGAACCCTAAAGGATTGGCTTTATTCTCTGCTTCCGAAATGGATGGAACATGGGAGCTTAAATGTTTTCAGTCCAACCCCGATATTTCGTTTTATTGGAGTGCGCTTAGTGGAATTAATACTGGACTCTCATGCAATAATCTGAATGCAACTTCGTTGACTTATGTGCTCGCTCACCCGTCTTGTGTTGAAACATTCAGAATGTTTACACGTTATGCACAACAAGTTTATCCAGCCACAGCCACAGTAGGTTTTTGTGTATTCCACGAAGGACTGAATGCAGCCAATACGGTAAAATTCCCGGTGAAAGACTACGGCAACCAAGCTGCTGTTCGAAGTAATATTCAGCGTTATCTTGCCATTGTAAACAGTCCCAAATACAAAAACAGGGGTGCACTTGCCGAAGACACCTTAGCCATGACTCAGGGACAGGTATATCAACGTGCTAACCTGAAATCTTATAACGATGTAGGATGGGATATTAACGAAGGAAATATTGAGCGCTTCTTTACACAAATTAAACCTGACTCAACATCCATAGGTTTGTTTCGGGTTCGTGGTAAAATAACTACCAGTTCTATGAAATACGATCGCTTTGCACGTTCATTCGAACATGCAACCAGCAGGGACACGATGTATTTCAAATTCGATCCGGAAATGTTTGTGAATACCAAGCCAAAGAATCTGAATTTCAAAATCATTTGGTTGGATAAAAATGCGGGGTCAACTTGGTCGTTTCGTTACAAATCTGCTCAAGGGGTAAAGGATGCTCAACAAGTTACCGGCATAGGCGATAATAACTGGAAAACTGTTACTTTCACAATTAGTGATGCCATTTTGGATAAAAGTGGCGTTTACGGTTCGGATTGTAAGTTGGTAAATACAGATAATACCGACGATATTTTCAATAGCATCGAAGTGGGAATTGAACGTGAAAAAACAACCGAAATTCCTCAACATAAAATAGAAAATGATATTCCTGTGCAAATCTACCCAAATCCAACCAAATCCATTATCAATTTAAAAAGCAGTCATGAAATTAAAAGTGTTGAGATTTGCGATTTGAGTGGAAAAATTATTATGAAAACAATTAATCCCCAAAGCAGTATTGATATAAGTTCAGTTCAGAAAGGGATTTACTTTCTAAAGATTTCAATGGATGGTGCTATTGTTGTAAAACAAATTAATAAACAATAATATTCAAATTTCAATTTAAACCAATCCGATTAAAAACAATCAAACACTCACAAAACAATAAATAATAATCATTTAAAAAAAACAGTATGAGAAAGTATGCAATTTTTATGTTCGCAGCCTTAGTGATGTTCGCTTCAACTATGAAAGCACAAGAAAACAAAGAGAAAAAAGCCAAAGGTCCAAGTATTGAGGTTCGTGTTGAAAAAATGGCAACTGACTTAGGATTAACTGATACCGAAAAAGCCTCTGTTAAAACTTTATTGGAAAAACAAGATGCTGAAAAAAAGGAATTCGGTAAAAGTATGGACAAGGAAAGTGCGGAATTCAAACCAAAAATGAAAGAACTTCAGAAAAAGCATATTGCTGAATTGAAGGCTGCCATTGGTGACGAAAAATTCAAGAAAATGCAAGATTTGAAAGCAGCTGAGAAGAAAGCGGAGTAAAAATCAGATCAAAATTTTAAGAGGAAGTGAGCAAATAAGTAGAATTATTTGCTCGCTTTTTTTTTGATAAACTTAAAAGTGATATTGACAACAATTACATATACCTTCATAAAATATAGCTTTATGTAATATTATGTTGCTGCTCAGAAACACTTTCAGGGCTATTTTTCTTCTGATTATTTTAGAATGAAACAAAATCGCCTTATAATTGAGACTTTTCTAATAGGTATATTTGTCATTATTGCTATTTCTTTGCAACGTAAAGAACCTGCAAAATTCAAATAATTTTTTAAATTTAATCTTATGAGAAAAACAATTACATTTCTATTTTTATTAGTTGCATTTGCAACATTGAATGCTCAAACACCAATTGCTGTGCCTAATGGCGATTTTAGCACAGGGTCAACATTGACTGGCACAAGTCCATGGACAATTACTGGCTGGACAATTTCAGAAAATATTGGAACAGGTGCAGGTGGTAATGCCGCTGTTACTGCAGCTTCAAGTGGTGTAATCAGTGGAGCACTCACATTAACAGGCACAAATTCAACTACTGCTACTTTAAATACTAACAATGCTAACCAGGCAGCATTATTGGTAGAATCTGATAAGATTGATGTCAGTAGCTATGCAGGGTCAACGACTGCTTTTACGTATGCATTTCAAATAAAAGTAGCTACAGCCACAGGTTCAAATGCACCTTGGAATGTTGTTGTAAAAGTGTATGATGCCTCTAATGCTGAAGTTTTGTTGGCAATAAGTCAGACTAAATCACAAGGAAGCCTTAAGACAACTGCTGCTGGAACTTATGTAAATGCTTCAGTTGTAGGTACACTACTAGGTGCTCCAAGTGCTAATGTAAAATATATTACCATTCAGGTTCACTTGGGACAAATGCTAGCGAATACTCCAACACTCGATAACTTTACATTAAACGCTGCAGGTGTTGCTGCAACTACTACGCTTACACAGCCGGCCAATACAGCTTTGAGTTATGAAATTGGTGCTGGACCTTCTGCAGAACAATCGTTTCAGGTAGCGGGTGCAAATCTGGGTAGTAATAATATTACAGTTACTCCAGGTGCTAATATCGAATTATCTTCTACTTCTGGTTCAGGTTTTGCTTCTTCAGCTATTACATTAACTCCTGCGAGTGGAACAGTAGCGACCACAACCCTTTATGCGCGCTTAATTGCCGATAAAGATCTTGGAACTGTGGGAGCGAATGCAACCCGACAAGTGAATGTTGCAGCAACGGGTACAACTACTAAAACCATTCAATTTACTGGTACTGTAAATGGTGTAGTTATCTCAAATCCTGTTACTACCGCTATCGGATATATGGTAGGTAATGGTCCTTCTGCCGAGCAAACTTTTAATGTTTCAGGTTCCGGATTAACTACCGACTTAGTTGTTACGCCAGGAGCGAATATGGAAATCTCAACTACATCGGGTTCAGGTTTTGCTTCAACACCCATCACACTTACTCAATCGGGAGGAACGGTAGCTTTAACAGCCATATATGCCCGTTTAATTGCAGGTCTGGCAGCTTCTACTTATAACGATGCGACAACAAAGGTTACTGCGTCTTCAACCGGACTTACAAGTAAAGAACTTCAGTTTACAGGAACTGTTGATTTGGGTACTGGATTTGTAAACAAAAACACATTTGATATGAAATGTTATACAACCAATAACACAATTCATGTATCGAGTGTGGAATTAGGAAAACAAATTGATATTTACAATGGCGTTGGTCAAAAAATTAAATCGATCACTGCCACAGCTAACAACAATATATCATTTTCAGCGAAAGGTATATACCTTGTAAAAGTGGATGCTACTGTTCAAAAGGTAATTTTAAAATAATTCTCAAGATTGTATAAGGTATGGTTGTTTTGTTAAAATCCCACTTGTTTGTATCGGTATTCTAACGATATTTAAACAAGTGGGTTTCAAAAAAATCTAAAAACAAAAATTAAAATCAAACAATTAAAATAATATCATTATGAAAAAACTAATTACTTTATGCTTTGTAATAGCTGCTTTTGCAACTATACAAGCGCAAAACATTCCGCTGGTTAATGGCGATTGTAGTACTGATGCTGCTCTTACAGGAGCAAGTCCATTTATTATTCCCGGATTTACCATTACACAAACCTCGCCTGCTGCTTTGAACCTCACTACATCAGGTGTATCCGACGGGAAGTTAAAAATTTTTGGAACAACTAACGGTTCAGCGAACAATCAACTTTTAATCACTACTGACAAATTTGATATCAGTGGTTTAGCCGCAGATGCTACTCTCACTTTTGCTTGCAAATTAACATGTGGAATAGCAACAACTGCTTTACAGCCTTATAACGTTATTATTATTGCTTACGATGCGGTTGGTACTGTAGTTACAAGCTCTACGCTTGCATTTACAAAAATTCAGGATAATTCGAGTGTAACAGCTGGTACAGTAATAAATATCGGAGCTGTAGCTGTAATGAATAATGCGATGGGAACTGCAAAATACCTTAGTTTTCAATTGCAGGTTGGTAAAATGATTACAAATAATCTTTCTTTTGATGATTTTACCTTGTTTAGTGGAAAAGTGCCTACAGTAAATATAACCCCTTCAGCTGATATGACCCTAACAACAGAAGCAGGTGTTGCATCAGCCGAATCATCATTTTCAGTAAATGGATCTGAATTGACATCGGATTTAATAATTTATGGTGGTGTAAACCTGGAAATGTCAACAACTTCAGGTAGTGGTTTCACACAGGATACAATAAAAATAGCTCCGGCTAATGGCACTATAGCTACTACAACCATTTATGCACGAATAAAAGCAGGAATTACATCAGTACCTACAACATCTACTGCACTGGGTAATGCTACAGTTAAAGCTTCAATTTACACAAAAGGAACAGGAATAAAAATTGCACAATTCGTAGGTACAGCTACCGGTTTTGCCACTAACCTTCCGGCTGTAGATACATTGACAACGAGCCCTGATTTGGCATATTACAAAAACCTGAAAATAACTGCCAATTCACTTACTGCCGACCTAATTGTGAGTGCTGGGTCAAAATTAGAAATTGCTACAGATAGTCTTTTCGCGTCACCTCAATCGAGTATAATTTTGCCTGCTGTAGGTGATACCGTTTATGTACGTCTGAAAAAAGGTCTTCCAATTGGCATCACAACTGACGAAACAACCAAAGTATCCATTACTTCTACTGGATTTATAAGTAAATATATTCAGTTTAAGGGGAATTCTGTAGCAGCAACTGCTGTAAAGAATACAAACAGTTCTAATATAAAATGTTTTGCTGCTAACGGAAATCTTTATATTCAAGGCGTAGAAGCTGGAAAACATATTGCGATTTTCAATAATTTGGGACAAATAGTAAAATTGGCTACTGCCACAGATAATACTTCTATAGCACTGCCAACTAAAGGAATCTACTTTGTAAAATCAGATGGCTTTGTTCAAAAAGTGATTTTCAAATAAATGACGAACAATTTAAGAATCAATTAAAATCATTAAAATTAAAAGTTATGAAGAAAATTAGTATTTTATTATTTATTATTGCTGCATGCTTTACTATGCAAGCACAAACACCAATTACTGTGCCCAATGGTGATTTTAGCTCTGGTGATTCTTTTCTCACGGGCTCAACTCCATGGACGACAATATCTATTTGGACAATTTCACAAAATACTGGACTTAGTGCAGCAGGAAATGCAGTTGTCACTGCTGCCTCAAGTGGTGTAGTCAGCGGTGCACTTAAATTAGTTGGTACAAACTCAACTGCTTTGGGAAGTAACAATCTTAACCAAGCAGCAGTATTGGTTGAATCTGATAAGATTGATATCAGTAGCTATGCAGGGTCAACGGCAGCTTTTACTTATGCATTTCAAATAAAGGTAGCTACTATTACAGGTTCGGCCGCTCCTTGGAATGTAATTACAAAAGTGTATGATGTCAATAATGTGGAAG
>CAYXQZ010000130.1:7546-8727 GCA_964466415.1 uncultured Paludibacter sp. | reverse complement strand
AATTATTATTCCACCCACAACACCAATCCTTTGAGGTATTCACCTTCGGGATGGTATATATTTATCGGATGATCAGCCGGTTGCGAAAGTTGGTGCAATATTCGAACATTTCGTCCTGTTTCGGCTGCTGCACTGAACACCGCTAACCTAAATTGTTCTTTGGATACAACTTGTGAGCACGAAAAAGTAAACAGAATTCCTCCAGGCTTAATTTGCTCTATTCCTCTAGCATTTAAGCGCTTGTAACCTTTCAGTGCATTGCGCAATGCTTCGCGATGTTTTGCAAATGCAGGAGGGTCTAAAATTATAATATCATATTTTTTTTCGTTTGCATTTAAGAATTTAAAGGCATCTTCGGCAAACGAAGCATGACGATTGTCATTCGGAAAATTGAGTTCAATATTCTTATCTGTCAAGTCAATAGCTTTTGCTGAACTATCAACCGAATGCACCAACGAAGCTCCACCACGCATAGCACACACCGAAAAACCACCCGTATAACAAAACATATTCAGTACTGATTTGCCAGCTGAATAGCGTTCGAGTAAACTCCTGTTTTCGCGTTGGTCGATAAAAAAACCAGTTTTTTGTCCACGTATCCAATCCACATCATACTTTAAATTATTTTCGAGAGCCGAATACGATTTAGTATCCGAACCAATCAAATAACCATCCTCGGGTGCTATTGGAGCTTTAAATGGCAATGTAGATTCCGATTTATAAAATACGTTTTTAACTTGAGGAATAACCTGAACAATGGCATTTGCCAATTCCATTCTCATTTCGTGCATACCCACCGAGTGCGCTTGCATTACAGCCGTATCGTCGTAAACATCAACTATTAAGCCTGGAAGCGAATCGCCTTCGCCATGCACTAATCGGAATGTATTATTTGTTGGAGATACTAAACCTATTGAAACGCGCATTTTATAAGCATTTTCAATTTTCAGTTTCCAAAAATTTGCATCTATCTCAAGCGTTTCGAAACTTAGCACACGTACGGCAATACTACCTATTTGGTAATGCCCAATTGCTAAAAAATTACTGTTATTGTCAAGTACTTCAACAATATCACCCTCAGCTGGCTTACCATCAATGCGTTGAATTGCTCCCGAAAACACCCAAGGGTGAAAACGTTTAAGACTTTCTTCTTTTTTGGGCTTTAAAAATATTTTTATCAT
>CAYXQZ010000130.1:3173-7446 GCA_964466415.1 uncultured Paludibacter sp. | reverse complement strand
AAATTTATATTTTGTCAACTGCATTTTTAAGTTGACTCATGGCTTGTTCCAGAATTTTACGAGAGCAAGCTACATTTAATCGTAAGTGATATTCGCCACCATCGCCAAAAATAGTTCCTTTGTTTAAACCTAAACCTGCTTTTTGAGCAAAAAACTGATGCAGTGCATCTGTTTCCATTCCCAGTTTTTCGCAATTGAGCCAAACCAAAAAAGATGCTTCGGGAATCATTGGAACTACCTGAGGTACATTATTTTGAAGAAAATCAACTATATAATCAATATTGCCTTTTACATAATCCAACATTTCCAAACGCCAAGTTTCGCCATGTTCGTAAGCAGCCATTGCTCCAATATACGCAAAAATATTTCCAGCATTCATTTCCGATGCTTCGAGATATTCGGCAAATTTATGGCGGAGTTCTGCATTCGGGATAATATAAGCAGAGCTAATTAACCCTGGCATATTAAATACTTTTGTTGGCGCCATAAAAGTAACCGTATGTTGCTCAGCCCATTCGGATACGGTTGCTAATGGTGTATGTGCCGTATTTCCTGGCAAAACCATATCGGCATGTATTTCGTCCGATATAATGGTAAGATTGTATTTTTCGCATATTTCTGCAAAACGGATCAATTCATTGCGAGTCCACACACGTCCACCTGGATTATGAGGATTGCAAAAAATAACCAGCTTTGTTTTGTCACTTATTTTCGATTCCAAATCATCAAAGTCAATTACAAATTTCCCATTTTCCTCAACCAACTGATTATTTACAATTACCCGGTGATTATTACTTATCACATTGAAAAATGGATAATAAACTGGCGATTGAACAATAATTTCATCGCCTGGCGCCGTTAAACTTTGAACAGCAAATGATAATCCAGGAACTATACCTGGCAAAAATCCTATCCATTCACGTTTTACCGGCCAATTATGGTGAATGGTAATCCATTGCTGCATAAGTGGATAATACGCTTTTGGAGGCATTGAATATCCTAAAATAGGGTGTTCAAGGCGTTTCGAAATGGCATTTAAAATAAAATCGGGTGTCCTGAAATCCATATCAGCCACCCATAACGGCAATAAATCCTCGGTCCCGAAAAGTGCTTTACAACGTTCTAGTTTTACGGCATTTGTTCCTTTTCGGTCAATTATTTCGTCAAAATTATACATATTATTCAAAAATTTCTTTTATAGGTTTACCAATACATGCATTGGGCAATGGTATGTTTAAAATTCGGGAAAGTGTTGGTGCAATGTCAGTTACACTATAACTTGCATTTACTTTCGAAGGTTTTAATTTCATACCATAAAAAAATAAAGGAGTAATAGATGTCAATGCATTCGATTCGCCTACAGGCTTGTAATCATCGTCCAACTCCAACCAACCTGGCATAAGCGTAATAACCACATCGCCCATACTACTTTTATGTGTTGAATTTCGTAAACGAGCTATTTCAGAATTGGAATCACCTCCCATAGTTAATATTTGCGACGATGGATAAGCAGTTTGAATACCTTCGAACTCAGGCATAAAATCAGCTACAAGTTTTTGAAAATCAGCAAAATTCAATTTCTTTTCTTCAATTTTTTGTTTATTCAAAAAAATATTTTTCCCATAATAACCAGTCACCCAGCGCTCTTGACCATACATGGCCATCAAATAAGTATTTAACAATGCCATTGAACGATTGGCACTAAAATAGCCAGCAGGGATATTATTATCGCCTAATTCGGTTGGAGAATGAACTTCGGTTTGGTTGGCAAATAAGTAAACAAGTGTTTTATCCATACCAACTTTTGTATCAATTTTTTGCAATAAATTTTGAATTTCTTTGTCCAAACGCAAATACATATCTTCCTTTTCGACTGATTGTAACGAAAAAAACTTTTCGTTAGGCGCTCGAACGCTGAATTGAAGCAGCAGCATATCGGGCGTATTATCTTGTCCCAATTGTTCATCATTCACAATTCTGATTCCTAATTCGGCCACCAACGAATTAGCCGAAGGTGTATTCTTCAACCAAGTATTGGAAGTGTTTTTCGTTTTTCGTTCTGTAGGTTGGTTTGTAAAATCAGATTTTTTTGAATCGTTTGCTGCCGATATATAAGTATTTGCAGCATACAAAGGTTGCCAACGACGCGAAGAAATTGTTTTGAAAGTACCACTAACATTCATATTATCAGCCGATTTACTCAAACCATCTTTGTAATAACCGGTAGTAACCCATTTGTGTTGAATGTCATCAATCCATGCCACGCTATTGGCTGTATGTCCACCTAGCATCATTGCTTCATTTGCATTGATGGCAGCTACGTAAATTTTTGATTTCCTGTTAGTTGCAAGCTTTAATTCGTCGGAAAAAGTGCTCGCCAGCAAACTGTAAGCTGAATAAGTTTCGGGAGTTCCAATCCCAATTTCTTGTTCATCGTAAATATACTGACGAATTTTATCGGTTGATCTACTATAGTATTTGTTACCAGTAATGCCATGATAAAAAGGTACAGAACCAGTCATAACGGTAGCAATATCAGATGCATTTCCACCCGAAATAATATTATAATTTACATGTTGTATGGTGATTCCACTTTCTGTCAACTTTTTAAAACCACCTGGATCAAAATAAGCCGAGAGCATATCTAAATGTTTTTTCTGCAAACCATCAACCATTATTCCTACTACAAGTCGCGGAGGTTCAATAGTTTGAGCCATTGAAAAACAATTAATTACAAAAAGTAAAAGAAAACTAATAATTTGTTTTTGAAAATTCATTTTTATTTTTTTTGTCAAAAGTCTAATGTCAAAAGTCATAAGACAACGACTTTCGACCTTCGTCTTTAGACTTTTGTCCCTTGTTTTATCCATTTATCCATAGCAGCAGCTGCTTTTCGACCATCACCCATGGCTAAGATAACCGTTGCACCACCACGTACAATATCGCCCCCTGCAAATACAATGGGTACAGCACTTTGCATAGTGTCGTTGTCAACAACTATTGTTCCCCATTTTGTAATTTCAAGTCCCATAACTGATTGAGGAATAAGTGGATTCGGCGATACGCCTACACTTACAATGGCTTCGTCAATTTCGATAGTTTCGGTTTTTCCGGGAACTTCCACGGGCGAACGTCGACCCGAAGCATCCGGCTCACCCAGTTCCATTACCTGAAGAACCATGTGTGTTACCCGACCCTGTTCGTTGCCAATAAATTCAATCGGATTACGCAAAGTCATAAATTCAATTCCCTCTTCTTTTGCGTGATGCACCTCTTCGAGGCGAGCGGGCATTTCTTCTTCTGAGCGACGATAAGCAATAATGGCACGATCGGCTCCAAGGCGTTTAGCAGTTCTAACGGAGTCCATTGCTGTATTTCCACCACCTATAACGGCTACTTTTTTACCTAAAAATACAGGAGTGTCCGAATTAGGATTAGCAGCATCCATTAGGTTTACGCGGGTTAAATATTCGTTCGAAGACATAACGCCCACCAAATTTTCACCTTTTATATTCATAAAACGCGGGAGTCCAGCGCCACTGCCTACAAATACACCTTTATAACCATCAGCTTTCAGTTCTTCAATGGTAATAGTTCGTCCTATGATACAGTTAGTTATGAATTTAACGCCGATTGCACGTAAGTTGTCAATTTCAACATCAACATAAGCATTTGGCAAACGGAATTCAGGAATTCCATATTTAAGTACACCGCCAATTTCGTGCAAAGCTTCGAAAACAGTTACATCGTAGCCCATTTTTGCCATATCGCCAGCAAATGATAAACCAGCTGGTCCCGAACCAACTACTGCTATTTTCATTCCGTTGGCTTCTGCCACAACTGGGATAGAGATATTGCCGCTTTCGCGTTCGTAATCAGCAGCAAAACGTTCCAAGTGACCAATGGCGACCGACTCTTTTTTCATTTTCAAATGCACACACTTTGCTTCACATTGTTTTTCCTGTGGACAAACGCGTCCGCAAACTGCTGGTAGTGCCGAAGTTTCTTTCAGCGTTTTAGCAGCTTCCAAAAATTCACCTTTTTCGATGTATTTAATGAATTTTGGAATATAAATACCTACCGGACAGCCCTCCATGCAGGTTGGATTAGCACAGTCGAGACAACGTTTTGCCTCTTGCATAGCTTTTTCGGCAGTTAAACCGTAGTTTACCTCTTCGTTATTAGTACAACGCACTTTTGGATCTTGAGCGGGCATCTCAACGCGTGGTATGTCGGTACGCTCTTTTGCTTTCATTGAGTTACGTAACTCAGC
>CAYXQZ010000130.1:0-3073 GCA_964466415.1 uncultured Paludibacter sp. | reverse complement strand
TATCCTCCAAGACGCATCAACATCTCATCGAAATCAACTTGGTGTGCATCAAATTCTGGTCCATCGATACATACAAATCGGGTTTTTCCACCAACCGAAACACGGCAAGCACCACACATGCCTGTACCATCAACCATAATTGTATTGAGCGAAGCCAAAGTTGGTACTTCGTATTTTTTGGTCAGAAAACTTACAAATTTCATCATAATGGCTGGTCCAATAGTTACACACAAATCCACTTTTTCACGATTAATAACCGATTCAACACCATTTGTAACCAATCCTTTTGTTCCATAAGAGCCATCGTCTGTCATTACAATCACTTCGTCCGATAATTCCTGCATTTGTTCTTCGAGTATAACCAAATCTTTGGTACGAGCAGCTAAAACTGTGATAACTCTGTTTCCAGCTTTTTTCAAAGCAGCTACTATAGGCATCATAGGAGCAGTTCCTACACCTCCACACGCACAAACAACTGTACCGAAATTTTCAATATGAGTGGCTTTTCCAAGTGGGCCAACCATATCAGTAATAAATTCACCTTCGGCCAAATTACAAAGTTTTGACGACGAAACACCCATTTTTTGAACTACCAGCGTAATAGTGCCTTTAGCAAGATTGGCATCGGCTATTGTTAATGGAATGCGCTCTCCTTTTTCGCCCACTTTTACCATCACAAAATGACCCGCTTTACGCGCTTTTGCAATTAATGGAGCTTCCACTTCGAACATAATTACGTTTTCAGAAAAATGGACTTTACGAATGATTTTATTCATATTGACTACAATTTTTTATTAGTTTGCAAATTTACAAAAAAATTGCAATAAAAAAGCCGATTTGAGACTTAATGCTCAAACCGGCTTAAATGCTTTTCAGAATAGCGAATTTTAATAGCGCGCTGACACTACATTCCAATCAACAATATCCCACAATGCAGCCACATAATCGGCACGGCGGTTTTGATAATCAATGTAATAGGCATGTTCCCACACATCAAAAGTGAGCAGAGGAACTAAGCCGCGAGTAATTGGGTTTCCGGCATTACTTTCTTTCGAAATCGATAGTTTACCTTCGGCATCTTTTACCAACCAAGCCCAACCAGCACCAAATACGCTAATGGCAGCTTGGTTAAATTGTTTTTTGAATTCTTCCAACGAACCAAAAGCAGCATTTATAGCTTTGGTGAGCGATTCGGATGGTTGCGAACCTTTGATTGGCGTTAGCGAAAGAAAATAGAAATTGTGATTCCAAATTTGAGCTGCATTGTTAAACATCGGTCCATCCGACTTTTTTACAATGGTATCAAGGTCAGCATCAGCGAATTCGGTTCCTTCAAC
Source organism: uncultured Paludibacter sp. (assembly GCA_964466415.1). GTDB lineage: Bacteria > Bacteroidota > Bacteroidia > Bacteroidales > Paludibacteraceae > Paludibacter. Next base: position 1,736 of record CAYXQZ010000130.1, on the reverse strand, counting down.
CAAACCATTCAGATTATTTACATACGTTAAATGATGTTTTCCATAATGAAACGAAATTGTTTTCTCGGTTATTATGGGCTCTAATGCATTGTGTGCATAAGGCAATTCAGGCAATGAAAATTTCATGATTTAATTTTTTAATTTTTTGTATGTGTATTAGTATCATTCTTTTTTGTTTTTATTAAACGAAAAAACACCTATTTTTGTTTGAATAATGCGTTTATTTTTATTAAAAAGGTTTCAAATTGTTGTACATACTATTTTTTATTCGGATATTTGCATATAAAATTAAAAATCAACTAAAAACACCTCTATCATGACAAGAACAATTCGAATTCTTTTTTTAGCTGCACTTATCGGAACTTCATTTTCTGCTTGTAAAACAAAACAAAAAGTTACAAAAATTCCTGGAGCAAACGTTGAAGCTACTGCACCTGTAACAACCACAACACCTGCAGTTAAACCACAAGCACCAACAGCACCAACAGGAGCTGAAGTAACACGTAACGAAAAATTCAGTTTAGCCGATGGTGAAACTAATGCCGATGCATTAAAATTCAAATACCATGTTGTAGTAGGAAGTTTTAAAAGTCAAGTAAATGCCAAAGGATTGCAAAGCACACTTAAAAGCGAAGGAAACACAGCTTTAGTAGTTGTAAATGAGCAAGGTATGTTCCGCGTTTTAATTGCGTCGTTCAACGAATATGCACAGGCACGTGCCCGCATTAATCAAATTTCGCAACGATTCCCTGATGCTTGGGTTTTGGTTCAAAAATAATTTTTTAATTAGTAAATACATGAAAAAGAGCATCATAACCGTTGCTCTTTTTTTATTCAAATTAATAGTATGACACGAATTTTGATAGTAGGACTTGGAGGTGTAGGAGGATATTATGGCGGAATGTTGGCGCGTAAATATACCGGCAGTGAAGAAGTTGAAATCTATTTTTTGGCTCGTGGTGCCCATCTCGAAAAAGTAAAAGAAAATGGGTTAACAATAATAGCCGAAAATGAAACTTTTGTTGTGCAACCTAAGTTGGCTACTGATAACGCAACTGAAATTGGCATTGTTGATTTTGCCATTATAACGCCTAAAAGTTATGATTTAACAACAACTATAGAGCAGATAAAACCATGTATTGGCTCCGAAACTGTGATTTTACCTTTGCTCAACGGTGTCGATATAAGCTATCGAATTCGTAAAATGCTAACAAATACCGAAGTGTGGGATGGCTGTGTGTATATTGTAGGTCGATTAAAAGAGCCTGGAGTAGTTCAAAGTTCGGGTGGTGTGCACGATTTGTTTTTTGGACACGATGGAAGTAAATCGATAAAACTCCAACAGCTGGAAAAAATAATGTTGGACGCTGGGATTAAAGCCAATTATAGTAGAAATATCCGTATGATTATTTGGCGAAAATTTATTTTTATTTCTTCTTCAGCAACGCTTACATCTTATTTTAATGTTGGATTTAGAGACTTGCTAACCGATAACAATCGTAAAGAAACGACTTTAAAACTTATAAATGAAGTAGTTCAGTTAGCTCAAGCCGAAGGAGTAATTTTCGAAAACGATATCATTGAAACAACTATCAAGCATCTGGAGCGACTACCTTATGGTACCACTTCGTCCATGCATAGTGACTTTACAAACGGTCGTCGTACCGAACTCGAAACGCTAACCGGCATTGTAATAGAACTTGGAAAAAAAATGGGAATTGAAACACCTGAATATG
>CAYXQZ010000129.1:0-8740 GCA_964466415.1 uncultured Paludibacter sp. | reverse complement strand
CCACGTTCGGTTTCGCCTAAAACATCTACTTGCAACCATTGAGCTTGCGCATGTGCAGCAATAACCATTTGACAGATGCGTTCACCATCTTCTATAACAAAGTCGTCGGCTGAAAGATTTACGAGTATGACACAAATTTCGCCACGGTAATCGGCATCGATTGTGCCAGGTGAATTAAGTACCGTAATACCTTTTTTAATAGCCAAACCACTACGAGGACGAATTTGAGCCTCGTAACCTTCGGGTAATTCAATGAATAGACCTGTTGGTATAAGTTTGCGTTCCAACGGTTTAAGCGTAACCGACTCGGTTAAGTTTGCACGTAAATCCATGCCTGCCGAATGCACTGTAGCATACTCAGGCAGTGGATGTTTTGATTGGTTTACAATTTGTATTTGCATAAAATTCAGTTTTATTTTAATATTCAAATTTTCCAAATTCACTTTCAATTAAAAGCTCTTTTTTGTCAGATGCTTGGCAATAACCCACAATTTGAGCATCAATATTGAACGATTTGGAAATGGCAATTACTTTTTCGGCTTGGTCGGCTGGTAAATACACTTCCAATCGGTGACCCATATTAAATACTTTGTACATCTCTTTCCAATCGGTACCCGATTCTTTTTGAATGAGTTTGAATAACGGAGGCACGGGGAAAAGATTGTTTTTAACCACTTTCAGATTTTCAACAAAATGAAGTATTTTAGTTTGCGCTCCACCTGAACAATGTACCATGCCATGTATATGTGGACGAAGTTCGGCCAATAGTTTTTTAACAACAGGCGCATACGTACGAGTTGCCGAAAGCACTAATTTGCCAGCATCTATATCCAACCCTTCAACAGCATCGGTCAGTTTGCATGAGCCTGAATAAGCCAATTCCTGCGGTATATCTGCATTGTAACTCTCGGGATATTTTACAGCTAAATAATTAGCAAAAACATCGTGTCGAGCCGAAGTGAGTCCATTGCTTCCCATGCCGCCGTTGTATTCAGTCTCGTAAGTAGCTTGACCACAAGATGATAATCCAACTATCACATCACCTGCCACAATGTTAGCATTATCAATTACATCGGCACGTTTCATGCGGCAAGTTACGGTGCTATCTACAATAATAGTTCGCACCAAATCGCCTACATCGGCCGTTTCGCCACCTGTTGGGTAAATATTTACGCCCATTTCGGACAACTCATTCACCAATTCATTAGTTCCGTTAATAATAGCCGAAATTACTTCGCCCGTAATGCGGTTTTTGTTGCGACCAATGGTCGACGAAAGCAAAATATTATCAGTGGCTCCCACACACAACAAATCGTCGATATTCATAATCAATGCATCTTGCGCAATGCCTTTCCACACCGAAATATCGCCCGTTTCTTTCCAGTAAATATATGCCAACGACGATTTTGTGCCAGCTCCATCGGCATGCATAATATTGCAGTACTCAGGGTCATTTCCCAAAAAGTCGGGAATAATTTTGCAAAATGCTTGCGGAAAAAGACCTTTGTCGATATTCTTAATGGCATTATGCACATCTTCTTTCGAAGCCGAAACTCCACGCAGGTTGTAACGTTCGTTGTGGCCCCCAGCCCCTAAAGGGGAGTTGAAGTTAGTTTCGTCTATAGTTTTTTTCATATTCATTATTTTATAAATATATATGGTAATATTTCTTATTCCCCTTTAGGGGTTAGGGGCAGTATCATCTCCCCGCCTTAACCACCATTTCTTTAATTTTATCGTTGAATTTTGTTTCTTTCAGTAGCTTTTCGAGTGGAATATGCATGCGGTAACACCAAAAATTACGGGGGTTACTTGGTACATTTATTCGTTCGGCAAAAGGATGCTCCAAACAAAGTTTCGTTTCAACAGCCATCCAGTCCTGCCATGGCAGTATAATCCACATAGCGTTCGAATCCAAGTGTTGTTGTACAATTCGTTCTGCTATCCATTGTTCGCATTTTTCGGGTGCAGCTCCATGCATTTCGAGTGCTTTATTGTAAAAACGCTGCGTAATGGCTGCATCTTCTTCCCACCAAGCCCGTATTGGGTTCATATCGTGCGTAGAAGTAGTGCAAACCGACAAATAAGGTGCATCCTTAGGCATCGCAAATTCAGTATTTGGTTTTTTAGGCATGCGCTGAATTTCCAAGCTGAGAATTTCGAGCGATTGCATTACTTCGGGTACCGAATCGGGCACCATACCTAAATCTTCGCCACAAACAAGCATATTGGTTGCCGATATCAATGCTGGTAATTTGCTGTAAGCCTGGTTTTTCCAAAATTCGTTGTGTCGGTGGTAAAAATATTCCACATACAAACGGTCTAATTTTCGACGTTGATCTTCGTTCATATCAATAAATGTGGAAGAGCTGTGCATCGAAATACGAGGATGGAATTTTTCAGGATCACGTAAATCGCGCAAAAACAGCACTTCGCAATGCAATTTATACAACCCATCGCGTATCAGTACTTCCTTATTTCCAAAGTTATAGCCTAAAGAGGCAAAATGTTTTTCTATCTTTTTTTGAGTATCAAATTCGGGTTTGAATTTATAAAACTGCCAACCATCAGGAAGTAAATATTCCCGTTTCACATCGTCGGTATATTTACCAAAAGTAGCATACAAAACATGTTCTTTAAGGTAAGGTTTCAAAAGTCTAGATTCGTCCCACCATATTCCAGCACGTTCAATTTCTTGTTTTGTAAAAGGCAGTGCTGGATGAAAGTTGCCGGTTAAACCCCACACATCATTGGTAGGAATCTCCCAAATACGGAAAAATCCAAGAATATGATCAATGCGATAGGCGTCAAAATATTCCGCTAATTTAGCAAAACGTTTACGCCACCAACTATAACCATCTTTGGCCATTAATTCCCAGTTATAAGTTGGAAATCCCCAGTTTTGACCTGTTACCGAAAAATCGTCGGGTGGTGCACCAGCTTGAACTTGCAGGTTGAATAAGTCAGGATCCACCCAAGCATCAACACTACGTGGGCTCACACCAATTGGGATATCTCCTTTTATTGATACGCCATTGGTGCGGGCATATTCATGAACTTCGGTGAGTTGCTTGTGTAAATGATATTGAAGAAAATAAAATAGCGATATCTTTTCGTAATGTTCGGATTGTGGGCTTGCTAATTGCTCAATTTCTGATTTTTCGTATTTACTATATTGAGGCCATTTGCCAAATTCAGGTGTATTATATAAATCGCGTAAATGCGAAAAAACAGCGTAAGGAACCAACCACTCTTTATTTTTATCAAAAAACAAAGAATATTCAGACGAAGCAAAAACAGATTTGGAATCCTGAGCATAAATCTCTTTGAAATATTCCCATTTAGTACTCATTACATGCTGATAGTCCGAAAAAGTTTTTTCGTTTAACTCCCTTCTTTTAGCTTCGAAAAACGCTTTTCGTTCTTTGCTTTTAAGTTTGCCAGTTTTTTCGAGATTCAAATAAATTGGATGCAATGCATACACCGAAACCGCATTGTACGGGTACGAATCGTAATTGGTATGATAAAGTATGGTGTCGTTTATCGGGAGTGTCTGAATCATGCGTTGTCCTGTACGTTTTGCCCAGTCAACCATCAGTTTTAAATCTTCGAACTCGCCAATTCCAAAACTTTTTTTACTGCGTAACGAAAAAACGGGTATAGCTACTCCGGCACCTTTCCACGAATCGATGGTACGTATAAAATGTTCGTCGTTAATTACTGTAAATTCAGCATGTTGCGTTTCTTGTACAACTCTATTTGGCCCACCTCCCCATGCCAACACTTCGTCGGTAGCAGTGTTCACTATCAGGTATTTGTACTCAATAGGGAAATTAATTTTATCTGAATCAAGAAGCAAAGTCCAATTTGGAAAGTTGGTTTCGTTAAGTCGAACTTTTTTTGACAAATCCCAGTTTCCAAGTGCATCCTGATTACCTGTAATTGCAAAATGCCTATCCTTTTCCATTTGAGGGCAATGCAGTTGAAATAACAAATTTCCTTTTTTGTTCGATTTGAGTTTTACTTCATTCCGTTTAAAAAAGTTTTCGCTAAAAACGGCTGTATTAAAAGGCGAATCGCCATAAGGTCCACGCCAATTATCGCGAATGCTAAAAGGTAACTGAGTGTTATAAAAATGGACTTGGCGCGTTTGACCTGTTTCGTATAATACCGAAGCATCGGCCTTAATTAATCCATAACGGTACACAATACCATTTTTTGCTGAATTGTAGTCAATCTCAACCGACCAAATTGCTTTTTGGTTGCATTGCATTGCAATGGTATCGGCAATAATTAGCTCATTACCAACAACTTTATATATAAACAAATGGAGAAGTTCCCCCCATTGTGTTTTGAAATGTATTTGAAAACTTATCTTCATTTTAATTGATTTAATTTACACCTACAAATATAAACTTAGTATGCGAAAAAAGTAATAACGATGCAACAATGAAGCAATTAAATTAGTGCAAACGATTGAAAAACAAAAAAACCTTCCGGGTTAGCCCAGGAAGGTTCTTTTTTTGAGGTTCGTGGCGGATTCGAACCGCCGTAATCGGTTTTGCAGACCGGTGCCTAGCCACTCGGCCAACGAACCTTGTTTTTCGGAGTGCAAAGATAATGATTTTTTGGGAAATAAATGACTTTGTTTTAAAAAAATATTCGTTGCGTTTGATTATTTACTTTTACGAAATAAACGCCTGGACTGAATTGCTTATCAATAACTGTGCTCATTTTGCTAATTGTGGAGTTGAATATTTTTTGCCCAACTGCATTGTAAATGCTTAAAAGTTCGGGTTGGGCACTGTTACAGCTCACTATAAGTTGATTGTTTGCATTTTTAGCAATATTGAAATTCTGTTTTTCGGATGTATTACTTAGTCCAGTAACAGTTGATACTGTTTTAAAAATAAGTTCGAACCGATTATCTGATGCTATTATGTCTGATGTGAAAACGTATGGAGCACCATTTGTAATATCCATTTCTGTACCTAATGTATTGTCGCGTAAAATAATACGTGTATTTATCTCAAAATTATCGACTTGAGTAGCCTTTAAACTAAATGAATTAGCAGTTCCAGTACTGAAGCCTAATGAAATTGAGGTATTAGATGACGGTCCACTTAATCCATTAATTACAAGCTTTTCAGTACCTGCAATGGTATAAATTTCAGGAATAGCACTATTACCATTACTCATTTTCGTCGCATCGTATAGGTCATATTCATCGCTGGCATATTCAGTAAAATACAATATAGCTTCGTCGAAATTTGTAGCGTTGGACACTTGTAATCGCAAAATAGGGAAAGCCGAACTGAATGTTTGTTTCGTTTTTAAAGGCGTTGTATTTATGATTGTGTTGCCGTCGAGAGGACTGGCATGTGTACGCATGGAGTTATCGAATGTTAGTGTCGTTTCGGCATTTACCTTTACCCAGAATGCTTGCATAGGTGGTATATATCCCGTTACAGCTCCTGTGCCACTATTGTTTGTACCTATGCCTGTTTCGGTTTGTACGGTTTCGATCTGGTAAGTTGGCGTTAATCCAGCGGAACGAGTTTTATACCAAATTGTTTTTTCAACCGCTGCATTATTGTTTATAACTGGCATTACATTCAGGTACGATGGATATGGATTTCCTATCAGATTGTAACCATGTTTGGACGGATTATTAAGCGTTGAATTTGTGAGCGTTGATGTTGTTTTTGAACCTGAGTTTAAAATACCGCTAAATACGATAGGTATTCCTGTTTTTTCGACCGATGGATTTACAATATAACCAATAGTCGAAAGCATATTTTCGGCAGGAATATCCCAAAAAGCACCATTGTTGGCGGTTTGTAAAATACTATTTTCGGGGTAATAATACGTTGTATAATCCTGAGCATGAGGAACAGCAAAAGTGCTTACAGGCAAACTCATATACCAGTTTCGTTGGGCATTCAAATGTTGTTGTACAGAAGCCGAAACCGTGTTTGGAGCACTCACATTATCTACAAAAGTAGCTGTACCTGTAGCATTGCTTTGGAGGATAAGACCATTATTGCCAGCATTATTGGTAAATGCCCCATTTACCGTCAGTTGATTTCCAGCGCTAACAATAAGCGATGCATCCGATTGAATAATGACATTAGTTAAAACCGTAGGCGTGCTCAGCGTTACTGTTTCACCACTTCGAATAATTAAAACCGAAGTGTCGACCACCTGAATGCCATCGATAGCCCAAAAATAAGCTCCTGTGGGCGCACATGAATAATTCCATTTAAACTTAACCTGCGATTGTCCTGCAGTGGCATTTATTGCTAAAGCTACATCTGCAGCATTGGAAGTGTCGCTCGTATAAGTGGCCAGTTGTGTCCAGCTATTTCCATTATTAATACTGTACCAAACCGAACCCGAAGATGGATAACTTTCATGCGTATCGAGTAAATGCTTAAACCGCAATTCAACATGAGCATACGAACTTAAATCGAAGCTAGGCGAGATAAGATCGGCGTTATAGGAATGTGTTTTGCCTAATTCGGATGCAAAATAGGCAAATTTCCCACTTAAAGCAGGCGTGTAATTTCTATTCGAAAACGTTCCTATTTTCCAATTTCCTTGTCCGGTATTATCGGTTGCAGTCCAACAGCCAAAAGCATTTTGTTCGAAATTTTCGGTAAAAGTAGTTGGGTTAATCACACAATCGGTAGTTGCAACACCTGTTAATGCAGGAGTTAAATAACAAAAATCAGCAGTATTATATTCGTACACAGCATAATAATAAGTTAATCCGCCTGAAAGTTCGGTTAATGTAACCGAATTGCCAGTGCCATTATACACCACAAAATTTTCATCGCCAATTTCATCACCCACTTTAAAGTTGGCATTTGCTGTATAATTTATGCCACTCATTGGATTAAAATCCACAGCACTACTTTCGTGCGCAACTACTAGCACCTTATTGCCAGAGCCACGAGTCCACGAGATATTCATGCTATTATAAGCAATTGGAGTTGATGTAAAAGTGGTTGATTGAGTTGTTGGTGCTGAATTACATGTGTTTGTTTGCGAAATTGTTACTGATACTGTTCCGTTTCCATTTTCGGTAATATTAGTAAGTGGAAGTCCGGTATTTACTCCAGCCCACGATTTTGAACTTGGTATGCCTGTATCGTAAAATGCGTTTTTGCTCGTTGTGCCCGGAAACGGACAACCCGAAGAGTTAATATTGCCATAACTCGAAGCGCCCGAAGTAGGCGTTGGGCTTGTTCCTGCATCAGCACAAACAGGGTAAAATCCTTGCGGTGAAGTTCTGTTTTGGCTTGCATTCCAATAAGTTTGGTTGTAATGGTAAATCATCAGTCCATGTCCTGGACAACCACCGTTGAAACCCGTTTTTTGTCGGTTTTCCATTATAAAATATTCATTTGGCGTAGCCGTATTGTATATGTAAATACTCGGGTTAGTAGTAATGTCGGGGATAGATAAGTTTGCAGCACCAGTAATAGTAACTGGTGTAACCCAACCTGCTCTTACTTTTTCGAGAGGATTTAAATGTGCAGGCTTTGAGCCACTTTTGGCAGTTGTGGTATTGTATAACCCACGATCCATTAAATCCCAATTACCAAGGCCAATAAATTCGCCTCCCGATGCATAATCAGTATCATAATAATCGGGAGCACCGCACACATGACCAAATTCATGACAAATCACACCTATACTCGTGAGTGTTCCATTGGCGTTTAACTCATTGGAACAAGAGTATTTGGTAATTGCTTTTCCATCAAAATTTTGCCCACTTATGTTACTTGCATGTGGCCAAATAGTATTAACTAAACCCGATGAAGCTTCGCCGTAACCAGCATAAATTATGTAAACACCATCAACCGAGCCATCATTATCATTGTCGTATTGCGAATAATCAACATCAGCATCTGCTTTTTGAACGGCTTCCAACATTAAATCGTAGGCTCTGATATCGTGCGCGGAACCATTGGGTGCGCCATAATAAGCCATGGTGTTATTGGCAGTATAAATCTGTGCGGCCACGTCGGTTTGAAGCGAAAACTGATTGTAGGATATTTCCGAGAAATAATCTTTTACCGAACCTTCGGCACCATTCAAGTTATAGTTTTGCGTATTCATTAAGTCAACAAAGTCCTGACGGCTTTTTGTAAACTTTACATCGGTGTATTCAATAAGTATCAGAATCAGTTTTTTATTACCTGTGGGCGAAAAAACTTTTCGGCGACCATCCGGACTTATTGTATTAATGCCTGTATTCTTAAAAAACTGTCCAGTTCCAATTAAGTTTTCGGACCCGAATTTTGCTTCCCAAACCGATTTGAGTGTGATAACTTGCCTGGCGCTAAATCGGATATTTTTGGATAAGCCTTTAAGTAGTTTTTGCTCGGTTAAAGTTCTACTTTTGGGTGAGCGGGCCAATGTACCTGAGGTTTTTAAATCGCCATTTTTATCGGTTGTAGCATATTCCCATCCATTTTTTCCGTTGCTGAGCAGGGTATAACCATCTTCGGTTTCGGCCCAATGCACTTTTTCATCGCCTTTGATAAATAATGAAATTTCCGAACCATCGGGTTGAGTATATTTAATAAGTCCTGGGTAAGCTGGAGCAGCATTTGTGTATGTAAACAACAGACAAAGTGCAACAATAAATAAAAACTGTTTCATTTCTAAGAAAACTTTTTTCGAAAACAAAGACATCTAGTTGGCTGGTAATAAAGGACTATGGTATAAG
>CAYXQZ010000128.1:0-8805 GCA_964466415.1 uncultured Paludibacter sp. | reverse complement strand
AAGGTTGGGGTTATGTAAAGGGACTTGGATTCAAATCAGTTAATAACCTCGTTGACAATCTGGTGGACAGGGTGAGTAAAAATGGCTATTTGTTGTTAAATGTTGGTCCAATGCCCGATGGCACTATACCTGAAGAAGCAAAAGATCGATTATTAGGTATTGGAAAGTGGCTCGAAGTTAATGGAGAGGCCATATACGGAACAACTACATGGAGTATTGCTGGCGAAGGTCCAACAAAAATAGATAAACCAAGTGGAAATGGATTCAACGAAAAGAACGACCTGCTATATACAAGTGAGGACATTCGCTTTACAGTTAAGGATAATAATTTCTATGCAATTGTTTTAGATTGGCCGGGTGATAAGATACTTATTAAAAGTCTTGCTCCCAAAGGTAAAACATGGACAGGATTATATCCAGCAGAAATAGCGTCTGTTACATTGTTAGGTGATAACAAAGAATTGAAGTGGGAGATGTCAAAAAAAGGCTTAAGTATTCAGACTCCTATTAATAAGCCCTGCGAACATGCTTTCGTTTTCAAGATTGTTCGTCGTAATCCGTTTGAATGATGATTTTATTATCTACTGAGTAATACTACCATGCTTAACACACTAATTAACAAAGCTCGAAATTTTATCGAGCTTTTTCATATAAATAGAGGTGTTATATCCAATCAATATAGTATACAAAATCAATAATATTCGTGAAACGTTGAGCCTATTTCACACATTACCTTTGCTTTATAAATTTAAAATTAAATCTACATGAGAACAAAAATTACTACCATGTTTGCCATTTTGTTTTTTACAATTTTGGCAAGTGCTGTTTCAGCACAAACGCAACTAGCTACACCAACAGTGAAATCCCCTAGCGGAGTATCAACAACCGGATTAACAGCGAACTGGACAGCATTAGCAGCAGCTTCGGGTGCAACCGGGTACGATGTGAAAATTTATGACGCCACAAATTCACTCGTTTCTACTCATAATGCAGTAGGTGAAACGACAGCTACTTTAGCAATTACCGGATTATCGCTTGTGAAAAATGCAAATTACACCTACACAGTAACTGCCATTGGCGATGGTACACTTAAAACTAATTCTCTTGAATCATCAAAGTCAATTGCATTTTACATTCAAACAGATGATAAAGTAGTCTTTCAGTACATTACTACGGATGCATCATTATTAAGAAATGATTTAGGATCAGCTATAGGAGCATCGGGAGCTGCAGATATTTATGAACTTGCAACTTCGGGAGGTGTGTATCTTTTATCTTCGAGCAGTGTGACGAATATGACTTTAGTTAAAAATACAACCCTACGTGCCAAATCTGGGCTTGCAACAAAACCAATTTTCAATGGAAGTACCACTTCAAGTACCGGAAGTACAGTGAATGTATTTACTGTAAATGCAGCAGGTTTAACATTGGTCTTCGATGGAATTGAATTTGACGGAACAAATACAACAGTTGGTGGAAATAATAGAATGTTGATATATAACAACTCAGGGGCTAACGCAAAAATATATTTAACTAATTGCTATTTTCACGATTTCAAACAAACGAGTGGACATGGCGTTATTAGAATGAATGCAGCCTCTACAGCTGCTGTTTTGGATGTTCAGAATTGTGTATTTAATAACTGCGGTGGTAAAGGTCTAAATATCAGTGCATCGGCACCCAATACTGTTACAGTCAATGTGAAAAATACAACTTTCAGCAATAATACTGTAGTTTCAAATGCAAATGCAATTTATTTTTCAGCTGTAAATTCAGGAACAACCACCATTGACCATTGTACATTTTACAATATGATTTCGAAAGATGCCAGTGAGAGTGTATTCAGATTTTCATATACCGTATCTTCGGTTCCTGTTGGAGTAACAATAAAAAATTCAATTTTTGACAATGTTGCCAACACTGCTGTTGCGACCTTTGACAATTGTTATCTTGCAGGTTTTACGGGTACTGACCCTGTAGGCACAAATACTTTTGTAACAGCTCCTACATATACAAGTGCTGCAACACGTGATTTTACTCTTACAAACCTAAGTTCGTTGATATGTACAGATGGTTATGTCGTTGGTAATACTTTTGGTGTATCATTAACTCCACTATTACCACCTACAACAATTAACGATGCAGTAAGTGTAGGTGTAACAACCTTCACAGCTGGTTGGTCGGAAGTAATTAATGCGAGCGGTTATTTAATTAATGTATATAATGGTGTTCCTACATTAGTTAGTTCAACCCGTGTAGGTGCTGTAACATCTACTCCTATTACTGGCTTATCAGCCTCTACGAATTATACCTATAAAGTTTTAGCCATTGGTGATGCTACCACTTATTCAAGTTCTGCAGAATCATCGCCTTCAAATAGTTTTACAACATTGCCTCCGGCACCGGCAATTGCATCGTTCACTCCAACCAATGCAGGGAATGGAACATCGGTAGTAATAACAGGAACTAACTTTACAGGTGCTTCGGCTGTAAGCTTTGGTGGAACTGCTGCAAATTCATATACCGTAAATAACGATACGCAGATTACAGCTACTGTAGCAGCAGGTGCATCTGGAAGTGTAAGTGTAACCACTCCAAGCGGCACGGGTACAAAAACAGGATTTATTTGGTTGCAACCTGTAACTATCATATCCGGAACAAAAACAAATGCTGATTACACATTTACAGAAGAAAGTGTTGTAAATGTGCCAAATGGTGCAATATTAACTATCAATGCCCTTACAACTGTAAACAGGATTACCATTGAAGGTGGAGGAAAAGTAACAAATAACAGCACATTTAATGTTACAAATACTATGACTATTAATAGTGATGGCAATGGGACAGGAACTTATGTTGATTTGGGAACTTCAGCTATAAGCGGCACAGTAAACCAGGATTTGGCAAGTGTGAGAAACTGGTATGTTTCCAGCCCGGTAGCTACAGCACAAAGTAACGTATTAACTCCATTGGGTACGCTTTGGAAGTATAATGAAACAAATACTGGTGTTACAACTAATCCGGGAACTGCACTTTGGGATTTAATTACAACGAATGAAGCGTTAACGGTTATGAAAGGTTACATATTTAAACCAACTTCTCCTGGTTTGATTAGCTTTACAGGCACTTTAAATACAGGTGATAAATCAATTACCTTAGATCGTACCGAAAATGCCCAGGCAGGTCGTGGTTTTAATTTGGTTGGTAATCCATATCCATCATATTTAAACTGGATGATGGCAATTGATGCTGCAAATACTGGCACTTCAAACATGTCGACTACATTATGGTACCGTACAAAAAATCCCGGAACCTATGTTTTTCCAACAGTAACGGCATATTTTGTTTTCGACACTTATAATGCAACAGCAACAACGGGTACAAACAATAATGGAGGTGGAGAAGTAACAAGAATGATAGCACCAATGCAGTCATTTTGGGTACGTGTAAAACCTGCTTTAGATAATTCAACTACCACTGGAACACTTAAGTTTACGAATGCAATGCGTGATCACGAAAGTGGAACAAACAGATTGAAAGCTCCATCAGCTAAAAACGCTACTCAACAACTACTTCGATTGCAAGTGTCAAATGCAACAAATACAGATGAAGCAATATTATTGTTCAATCGGAATGCTTCCGATGCTATTGATGATTTCGATTCTCAAAAAATGTCAAATAATAATCCGGCTATCCCTGAAATTTACACTACCGTCGGCACCGATAAATTAGTAATCAACGGCATGAATACCATTCCGCTGGATACTCCTATCGGTTTAGGATTTGTGCCAGGAAGTGCTACTTCATTCAGCATTAAAGCCAATGAAGTAAGCAACTTAGCAGAAGATATGAAAGTGATATTAAAGGATAATGTAACATTGGCCGAAACAGATTTGACTGATGGTTTAAGCTCTTATTCGTTCAGTCCCGAAACAGTAAATGGAAATCGGTTTAGTGTAATTTTCCGTACCAGTGGTTCTACTACTGGTCTTGATAAGGGGGATGATACAAACTTGATGGTTTATTGGAATAATAACAAAGGCATTACTATCAGAACCAATGATGAAAAGCTAATTGGATCAACCGTTACGGTTTTCACTGCTTTGGGTCAACAATTGATAAGTAAGAAACTCAGCAGTACAAGCATGAATGTTGACTATCCTTACACTCCTAATGTATATTTGGTGAAAGTAAATAATGTAATAACAAAAGTAATTATTAAATAGAAATAACGTATTTTGAAACAACTTAAAAATTAAAATCAAAACATGAAAACAATAAATAACTATACAGAAAAGCGCATTTATTTAAAACCTCAAATAGAATGCATTGCTTTAGATTACGAAATTTCATTGGCATTGGCATCTGATCCACCTTTAGGACCAGATGAAACTTATGATCAATCACCAGCTTTTATTAACAACAATCCTTTAAAAACGGATCTTGCTTAATAATCAATCAAAAAAATTCTCGAGATATCGAGGATTTTTTTTGAGTTTTAAACATTAAAGCATATAGTATAAGAAGATTGATTAGCACAGTTCGAATAAAGCTCGATATTTTATCGGGCTTTTTATATAAAATTGGTCTTGTATATAATTTATATCGGAGCAATATACTATACAAAATCAATAATATACGTGAAATATTGAGTCTATCTCATACATTATCTTTGCTTTATAAATTTAAAATTAAATCAACATGAGAACAAAAATTACTACTATGTTTGCCATTTTGTTTATTACAATTTTGGCAAGTGCTGTTTCAGCACAATCGCAACTTGCAACACCTACAGTGAAATCACCTGGTGGAGTATCAACTACAGGATTTACTGCGAACTGGACAGCATTAGCAGCACTCTCGGGCGCCACAGGCTACGATGTGAAAATTTACGACGCTACTAATTCACTCGTTTCTACTCATAATGCTGTAGGTGAAACCACATCTACATTAATTATTACCGGTTTAACGCTCGTAAAGAATTCAAATTACTCTTACACAGTAACTGCCAAAGGCGATGGTACACTTTTTACCAATTCTCTTGAATCAGCAAAGTCAATTGCATTTTACATTCAAACAGATGATAAAGTAGTTTTTCAGTACATTCCAACGGATGCAGCACTATTAAGAAATGACTTTATGTCTGTAATCGGCGCATCAGGAGCAGCCGATATTTATGAACTTGCCACAACCGGAGAGTTTGTGCTATCTACTTCTAATACAACAAATATTACCTTAGCAAAAAACACTTTTCTTCGCGCCAAAACAGGACTCGCATCAAAACCAATTTTTAAAGCACCAACATCTGGAGGCGGTAGTACTACCAATACATTTAAAACGTCAATTGAGAATCAAATAATTTCATTCGAAGGAATTGAGTTTGATGGAACATCAGGGACAAACAAGCCCATGTTGGTATATGCATCAACAGGTGCAAATACTAAGATATATTTAAAAGATTGCTATTTTCATGATTTTATGCAAAATACCGGTCATGGTGTTATTCGTTTGGCTGTAGCCTCTACAGCTGGAGTTTTGGATGTTCAGAATTGTGTTTTTAATAACTGCGGTGGTAAAAATCTAAATATCAGTGCTGCTGCACCCAATACTGTTACTGTCAATGTGAAAAATACAACTTTCAGCAATAATACTTTAATTGCAAATGCAAATGCAATTTATTTTTCAGGTGTCAACTCAGGAACCACCACCATTGACCATTGTACATTTTACAATCTGATTTCGAAAGATGCCATTGAGAGTGTTCTTAGATTTACATATACCGAAGCATTGGTTCCCGTTGGAGTAACGATAAAAAATTCAATTTTTGACAATGTTGCCAACACTGCTGTTGCGACCTTTGACAATTGTTATCTTGCCGGATTTACGGGTACTGACCCCGTAGGAACAAATTCTTATGTAACAGCTCCTACATATACAAATGCTGCAACACGCGATTTTACACTTACAAACTTAAGTTCGTTGATATGTACAGATGGTTATGTAGTTGGCAATACTTTTGGTGCAATGTTAACTCCACTTACAGCTCCTACAACTATCAATAATGCATCAAATCTTACATCAACAACTTTTACAGCGGGATGGGCAGCAGTAACTGATGCTTCAGGATATATTGTTAATTTATATAGTGGTGTTAGTTTGGTTAAATCTGTTCGTGTTGTTTCAAA
Organism: uncultured Paludibacter sp.; assembly: GCA_964466415.1. GTDB lineage: Bacteria > Bacteroidota > Bacteroidia > Bacteroidales > Paludibacteraceae > Paludibacter. The sequence goes on along the minus strand of CAYXQZ010000128.1, from coordinate 2,620 downwards.
TTCTGCTGATATTACTGACCTATCACCTAACACAACTTATACCTACAAGGTTATTGCTATTGGTAATGCTACAACAACTTCAAGTTCTGTTGAGTCTGCTGCTTCAGAAAGTTTCAGTACCTTAACCACTTCTACTGTTAATTTGAAAGATAATGCTTCAATTATTTATCGAAACAATCAGGTAATTTGTTCGGAAATTGGAAGTATTGAGTTATTCAACTTGCAAGGCACAAAATTGTTGGAAGTTAAAGCTGCTAATAAATTGAATGTAAATCTTACAAATGGAATATATATTGTACATTTAGCATCTGAAAATGGTAAAACTTCGGCTTCGAAAATTGTTGTAAGATAAGGACTAGAAGTGATTTAGACATTAAATATCTAAAAAACATATAAGCGAGGGTATTTTATTACCCTCGCTTTATGGATAACAAAAAATTTCATATCCTTCAAATAATTCCATCTATGGTACATGTAAAAAACCAACAGGTTTTTAGACAAAAATGGCTGATTGTAATTACTTTATTTGTTTTGTGCTTATTTGGCAAAACTAGTGCTTTTGAAGCTGCTGCTGCCGTTCCAACCACCATGTTTGAAGCTGAAAATTTAACGTTTACATCTTCTATTACTTCCGTGATAGCCATTGGACAAACAGGAGCCAGCAACGATTCGTATGTTCAATTCTCAGATTTAGTTTCACCCGCTGTGGGCTCATGGATACAATTTACGTTGCCTGTTGCTGTGGAAGGAACATATAACATCAAGATGTATTTTAAGGGAAATTCAAGCCGGGGCATTTGTGAGGGTTCAGTGGATGGTGTTAATATAGGTATCTGTGACCAATATAGCTCAAGTTCTACACAACAAATAGAATTCGATATGGGCAACAAAGTTCTTACTACTGGAAACCATACGATTCGTTTTACCGTAACTGGCAAAAATGCAGCAAGTTCAAATTACAAATTGACATTCGATTATTTTTCGATTTCTGAAGCTAGCGTAACGGATATAACAACATGGAAATTTATGAGTGGACCAGAAGAGGAAAATCTGGGTAAGGCAAATATTCAAATACTCAGTAACACAAATGGAGACATAAAATTAAATGTTGCTGGAAAGAGAGGTCATGTAGTAAGAGAAATAACACCCGCTTCGTTACCTGCTGAAATCACATTTAACTGGCGATCTAAATACGATCCAAGCACAAGTGAACCACCAAACGAGCTTTGGGGAACAGGCGATTTTAGAATTTCAGTGATTGGAATGCCAAAAGGGCATGCTTATGAAGAAGTTAAAGAAAGCAATCTAGGCATAATGGAAGGAGTACAATTTAGAATTCATCCTCATTATACCGGAAATGCAATAAGAAGATGTACACTTAGTGATAATACAGAAGTAGATTGTTCTGTAAATGGTGCTGAGCCACATACCGCTTCATCAATATGGACAAGGTATACTGAACCTAAAAGAATATTAGGTTGTGATGGAAAAACTCCTCACACTGGTTTGCAAAGTGATGCTTGTCAAAATCGTAATACTATAACACCTGACAATAATGAATGTACTCACAATTGCGGTTGGGCCAGAAAAGCAATAGTACCTGGTGGTTTTGCCATGAAAAATAATACTCCTGCATTTGTAAAGATTACAATTACTACCACTGAAGTTAAAATGTATTGTACTTATATGGATGGCAATGAGGAAATAAAAAGAACAATAAGTGTTCCTCTTACCTCAAGCGATATTCGATTTAATAAGCTATCAGCAATAGCATTGGGCTGTACCAATACAAGCAGAGGCTATCAGGAAGTTGAAATAACCAACTTAAAGGTTTCGGGAGTTAGTACTAATGTTGATGTGATAAATGGTGAAAACCAATTGATAAGATTGTTTCCAAATCTGGTGCAAGATATACTATCTGTTAATTGTTTGAAAGAAGTAAAAACAATGAAAGTTATCGATATAATGGGTAGTAAGAAAATGATTGTTAATGGGATATTGGGTCAGCAATCTATTGATGTTTCAAAATTGAGCAATGGAATATATCTGTTAAAAGCTATTTCGAACGATAATATTGTAAGCACCCTTAAATTTGTCAAAAATTAATTTCCCCATCAATTTCACTTTTATATTTAACCCTGACTTTATTATAAGAAGTCTGATTATTAATTTATAAAATTATCTATATTTATGACTAAATTTAAATTCCAGATTCGGTTATCTTTAGTTTTTGCCTTTATATTAGGCTCTTCAATTATTAGTCTCAATGCAAATACTTTCGTAAGGCTTGAAAAAGCCATTATAAATGTTGATATTAAAGATGCTAAAAAGCATAGCACCGCATTATTCTTACAAGCTGAGATATATAACAGAACCGGTATTAAACTTCCAATTTCAGCTAATGTAAAAAACAAGAAAGCAACAAAAATCATTTTAGCTTTAACCAAAGAAACCCAACTTCCAAAAGGTATCAATTTTAAAAATAATGATGAAGCTTTTGTTTTATGGCTTAACAATAAGGATAAAAAAAACACAGTAATTACTATTGCTGGATCCGATTACCGAGGAATTTTATTTGGTGCAGGAAGACTTATTCAGGAATTATATCTTTCTACTAATT
>CAYXQZ010000127.1:4169-8854 GCA_964466415.1 uncultured Paludibacter sp. | reverse complement strand
TCCCCCACAATTCGGCAGATACCTTCTTAACAGTATTATCGCACTGCGGGTAATTACGGAGTCCCGGATCGCGCATAGGTTTAGGGCCAATTACTGTAGCACCTGCGGCTACCATTTCTTTAATTTTTTTGATTACTTCCACCGGCATAAAATCTTTATCAGGCAAAACCAACACATGATAACTCATGCCATCAGGCAAAACGATGCGTCCATTTTTAACGCTAATCCTCGTTAATAAAACTTCGGCATTACACACATCATAATCGTAACCTTTACCAAGTGAAGGATTTACATTTTTTCCAGGTACAACATTCGGTGCCCAATCGCCATTATAGAATAGCACATCGCCAACAAATAAACCGCTTTGCAACACACTTGAACAACGGCTCAGGTAATTAATCCATGGTCCGGCAGTTTGATTCCACCAAGTAACATTGGGACTAAAATGTGTTCCTGCACCATATTCGTATCCTGGTTTGCCATCTGATAATCGTTGTAATGTTTGCGTATGGAACGAAATGCGATTAATCCCTTCGCAAAATGCTCTATCGGCAACAGGTTTAAGTATTTCGGGGTATTCAACCCAGTGCGATGTATTTGTAAACGATTCGGTGGTAGCTATTCTTTTTCCGTAAATATTGGCAGCAGTGGCTGTTTGCTTGCACACATAATTCTGGTCGTTGTGGTCGATAAATGCTTTTCCGTTCCAGAACTCTCCCATAGGCCTATCAACACGACCTAAATTTTTCAAAGCATCGATACAAACTGTACCCGACCAACTTGGACCTGCCGACTCGCTCTCGGATAACATTCCGTGCTGATTACTTATTTCGGTTAATCTTTTCAACGATTCATCGGCGAACAAATCAGCCGCAGTTTTGCGATAGTCATACAGGAAACGATCTGAAATTTCGGCACTTCCAATTATTCGACCAGAAAAAACAGGGAGATACGGTGTGGGATCGTACCCGCGATATGTTTTAAATTTCTTCAGAATCTTATCTGTCCAATTTGGATATCCATCCTCATAACTATCGGTATGGAAATATTTAAATGTTTTACCTACATGCTCTTTATCTACGGCATCAATAAGCACTTTTCCAAGGTATTTATACATAGTGTCCACCGACGCAGCATTTAACCAGTCAACGGCTAATGCTCCCTCAGTAAATTCAGGTAAAATACAAACAAGCGGAGCACCTGTTGCTACGTGTCCGGTGCGAATTATTGTCCACTCACCTTCAGGCACTTGCCAGTCTATACTGCCATCCGCTTTTAACTTCGAAGTCAAATCAACAATATCAGCTAACTTAACCGGTTGATCTTCAATGCCGTTTTTTAAAGGTTTAATAGTTGGATCCATCAAATTGGCGGGTGTGATATGGCAGTTAGCATCTTTTCGATTCGATTTTGCATCAAGCAATTGCTCAAATTCGGAAGTAAATCGGTTTTTTTGTCCCGTTTTTTCGCGAATAGCAACAACAGCATTGTCCCTGTAATCCATTTTTTCTTTAGGCCACAGCATTTGCAGTTTTACATTAAACTGATAGGGTGGTTTGTAACCTCCACGAGGGTCAGGTAAAGGCAGTTTCCCGTTAAAACGTTGTGGTCCTTTCAATTTCATTTCAGATTGCACAAACCAACGTCCATTCATTTCGGGTGTAATCCATGGGCCTCCCATTGTCCAGCCACTGGCACAAAAATTCACTCCTACTTCGAGTCCTAACCGTGCAGCTTCGTTTATGGTGTGTTTAAAAAGATCTAACCACTCAGGAGATAAAAATAACGGACCTCTTTCGGGTATCACATTTTTGTTTTGTGGCCAGTTGCTCGAACAAATCAACGTAACGCCACCCATACCTTTGGCCTTAAATTCCTCCAAATCGCGTGTGATAGACGGTTTATCTGCAATACTGTTCAACCACCACCAAAAACTTGTAGGTTTGGCAGTTACAATGGGTTCATCAAAATTGTTGCCTACTGAATTGTAATCCAATTTATCCTGAGAAAAAATAAATAAGGTATGAACCGTTAAAAGGATTATAAGATATATTTTTTTTTTCATTTGCACTGTTGTTTTTATTTAATGTTGTCTGACATTGATGGTGGCAATTCACTTCCTACAGCCCATTTCGAAGGTTTCACGCCCATAACAAATTCCAAAACAGCCCCATTAGCTATGTCCGAATGTCGGAACCATGTTTTGTTATATAGTTGTCCGTTGAGTTTACACGATTGAATGTACATGGCTTCTTCGCCTTTTTTTAGTTTTTTGGGCAAAATGGTTTTGATAACGATTTGTTTTCCATTCTCCATTGTAAGTACTGTGCTAACTGAGGGTGTACCAATCAGATACACATCGGTGCCAGCAACCGGATAAAAGCCCATGGTATTGAACACATACCATCCCGACATACTGCCCGAATCTTCATTGCCAGTAACGCCTTTTAATCCAAGGGAATAATTCAGACGAATTGTTTTGCGAATAATCTCGGCTGTTTTCCATGGTTTTCCAATAAAATTGTAATACAATGGAGTCATAAAATCGGGTTCGTTATTGATATTGAAATAATCGTTGAGGAAAGGATGCCCAGTACGTCCGGTTTTTGTAAAAAAAGTATCCAAACGTTGTTCAAATTTCTCTGCACCTCCCATATATTTTAGCACTTCATTTACATCGTGAGGCACAAAAAACGAATACCCCCAGGCATTGCCTTCATAAGTCCAACCATCAATTCCACCAATTTTATTGAGGTTCATGGTTTTATCAAAACGGCCATGTTTGTCGCGCGGCATTACGAATCCTTTAGCTCCAAAAGCTTCAATATCGGAACACCAGATGTTTTTCCAGTTATTGGCTTGCTTGAAGTATTTTTCGGCTACATCATTTTTATTTAATCCTTTGGCCACCTGCGCAATACAATAATCATTGAATGCAAATTCCATAGTACGGCTACCAGAGCGTTCGTAATTAGTTGATACATAGCCTAAAGTATTATAATCAGGCAAACCACCTCGACCTTGTTTCTTCTCGTATTCACCAGGAGGAACAGTAGCGTTTTTAATCATCGATTGCAGGCATTTCTCGTAATCTATTCCCTTTAATCCTTTGGCAAAAGCATCGGCAACCAGCACATCCGCATTGCTTCCGCCCTGTGTCATGGCATAGGAGTTTCCACTCCATGCATCGGGCATATACCCTTCATTTTCATAAATATCGGTCAGGGCATTCATAATATCGACCTGCTTACTTTCGTTTATCAACGTTACAAGCGGATGAGTTACACGATAGGTATCCCAGATACAGAAAAAGTCGTCGTAATAAGGCTTGTCCGATTTCCATTTCGGGTTTTCGCCTGTACGGTTTACCGGCTGGTGCATGGTATGATACAAGGCCGAATAAAAGATTTTCTTCGTTGTATCGATATTTGTTGTGATTTGAATTTTATTCAGTTCTTTATTCCACAAGCTGCGGTTATCAGCCACTGTCTTATCAAAATCCCAATGATTCAACTCTTTGGCCAAATTTTGCCTGGCTTTTTCGACACCAAGGAATGAAATTCCCACTTTCAGGTGTATGGTTTGACCAGCAGAAACATTGTAGGTAAAATATCCACCCACAGGTTCATTGGTGTCCGGTTCCACCTGACTTCCAGCATGTATGTTATTCGATTTCCATGTTCCAGATTTTAAACAGGGCGCATCGGCAATGGCATAAAAGAACACAGTATATGCATCGCCGCCACCCCAACCTTTGCGCACCCGGGTGTAACCTGTCATTTCGCGGTCGGATAAAATACGAATTTCGGATCCCACCAATTTTTGAGTCCAATGACCATCATTACCCCATACGAGCATACTGCCCAAATCGAAAAGGATATTAGCATTCCCCGCTTTATTAAATGTATAGGAATGAAAACCGACACTTTGCGTTGCGCTGAATTTGGCATCAATATCGTAGTCGGCATAATTAACCGAAAATAATCCCGGAGTTGGCAATTCATTTTTGCGCATCGAACCAAAGTTTTTTGTTTTCACTTCGCCCGTTGTTGCCATGACCAATACATTCCCGTATTTAGGATTTCCACCGCTACCTGAAACATGTACATGACTGAACCCTTGAATTTTACCTTCGTTATCATAACCCGAGTTGGTGGTTTTCTGATTACAATCGGGCCCTAATTTTACCATCCCATAAGGAACACAAGCTCCAGTAAATGTATGACCGCCCAGCCATACATGTTTGTCGGCAGCCCATAACGGGTCAACGTATTGTGTTAAATCTAATTGATTTGTAGTTTGTGCAAATCCATTAATGCCTGTAATAATTAGCATTGCAATAGAAAGATATTTGAATTGTGTTTTCATTCTTAAATAAATAGTTTGTTAACTGATAATTATTTTTCTGTTTAATTCTTTTATAATATAAAATCCTGACTTTAGTGAAAATGCTGTTGTGTTACTAACTGAATCTTTGATTTGAATTTCCCTGCCACTCAAGTCAATAATCGTAAGTTTTTTACCAATTTCAAATCCTATTATTTCGAGTTTTCCTTTTGATGTAGTTACTTGTACTATATTATTCGAAAGGTTGTTAAAAGCTGTAGCAGGACGATATACAGAAAAACAAGCCTGATTCAATGATGTAGGCAAGGTGGTTCTGTAATCTATTATCAACTGCTTTA
>CAYXQZ010000127.1:0-4069 GCA_964466415.1 uncultured Paludibacter sp. | reverse complement strand
GCAATTTGTGTTGTTTTATCAACTTTTCCTTTAGGTAATGCAGCAGGCCAACTAATAATTAAAGGCGTTCTTACACCTCCTTCGTATAGTGTACCTTTTGTTCCCCTGCGACCGCCAGTTGTACCAAAGTTATAGTAATTCTGATTGCCAATTACATCGCTTCGAACTGCAGGTCCGTTATCACTTGCGAATACTACAATCGTATTTTCATATAGTCCTTGAACTTTTAAAGCTGCAATAATCCGCCCAACGCCATTATCCTCATCGGTAATTACACCGGCATATTTTCGCTCTCTTTCATCCGTAATATGCAAATTGGCATTCAATCCGGCAGTAGTAGGCCCAATGGGCACATGCGGTTCATGCGTCCACACTTGAACATAAAAAGGCTTGCTATGCGTAGTATTAATATAATTTACAGCCCTATCGTAAACAGTACGAATGGTGGTTTGAGGAATAGTGGTTCCCAAGCCTGGCCACGGGCCGCGCATCGGCTCTGCCACATCAAACCCATAAGCCTCAACCCTTGGAGCATCAGCAGCACAGCCCGTAGCCGAAGCCTCTTCAACCAAATGCCATTTCCCGAAATGAGCTGTTTCGTACCCTCCAACTTGTAGTGATTTGGCAATGGTGGGTGCATTAGGGTCGAGCCAATCCACCTGATTATTTTTGTAATTTAAAGACATTTCCAATTGCATGTGGATGCCATATCGTATTGGGAATGTTCCAGTCAGCATGCCACAGCGGCTTGGCGAAGATATGGGATTAGCCACATAAAACTGATGAAAATCAACTCCATTCGTAGCCAATGCGTCAATATTCGGAGTGCGAAATCGGGGATGTCCATGACAACTTAAATCACCCCATCCCATATCGTCAGCCAAAATAAATACGATGTTTGGTTTCGTACCAGATTGAGCAAATGCTGTTCCTACCAGAAACGGACTAATTAAAAGTGTTTTGCCAAAATCATTCATTTAAGCTACTTGTTTATTGATTTAATAGCTTCTAATGCAGCTAAATTGCTGTTGATACTTCCCCAATTATAAATACAAACCAATCGTGATTTATTGGCAATGGATTTATTCAAAGCATCAACCCAATCGGCTTGTGTTTTATTGCTACCTTGTAACAACCATTCCACTGCACCCCAATATGGGGCATCGCTTTTAGTCAGGGCAGCCATGGCTGTCAAATCTCTTGTTGGATCAGCAGCATCTTTATAGTATGACCAACCCGGACATGAGTAGTTATTAATTGCAGCTTGATAAATGGTTTCGCCAGCTGCCCAACCACCGCAATGGGTGAAAATTCGGGTACGAGGAATTCCCATTTCATTCACTGTTTTCGATTGGTTTTCCAAATGTCGACGAACCACTTCGGTCTGCATCTCTTGAGTTAAAACACCTGAACTTGCGATTCCGGCAGTTTTTACTGCTGCGTACCCAATTGTTTGTACACCGCGCGAAGGTAATGTTGTAATTGATCTGCCATAAGTTGGGTCATTGGCTGTAGGTTGATTCAAATAATCATTGCCATTGGGATAATAAAAATTCGACACACCAATGGAACTTTCCCAACCCAATACAATGCCTCCAAACAGGAATTTCTTGTCTGGCGTTAAACCATCTGCCCATGTTTTGATAACATTTACGGCTTTTGTCAATTCGTCTTTCCATGCAGTTATATAGGCTATACTCATTAGGTTTGGTGGAGGTAAAGTCCTTATTTGTTGACCCCAGTTGAGCCATGCAATTTTAAGTGCTGCATCGGGTGTCCAGTCATACCATTCTACATTATTTTTGTTATTTACGTTGTAACCTGCTTTGGAAATATCCCACCAATTCCACAAATCAGAACGGTATTGCCACCAGATTTCAGCATCGAGTTTAATAAGAATGGGTAAATCGTATTTTTTCGACAACGCTAATTGATTATTTAAATCGGCAAGATAAGAATTTGGTGCCGTTCTTAGCATTGAAATAATTACTCCTAATCCAACTGCAATTCTCTTATTCGATTGCGAACCATATTTGGTAGAAATGGCTTGTGCTTCGGCATCGGTAAAGATGGTTTGATTGATGAAAATAAATTTCTCAGCCTGCAAGCTTTGTTTTGCCACATTCACTATCACTTTGTATTTCTTTACCGTACCATCCTCGGCGTAGGCTTCGTAGATTACCGGATTTGTAAAATCATTGACCGTAACATTTGATGTTTGTTCCACACCATTCACTTTCACTTTTACAAGCGTATTGATAGTGCTGAATTTCGCTTTTAATTTGGTTACATCTGTTTCTTGTGGCAAACTATCCTTATTTTGGATTATAAAAGTGTTTACACTTACGTCAGGGCTAATTGTAAACGTGTACGCCAATCCTATGGCTGCTTCTTTTTCGAAGCTGAATTTATCGATACCTGTGTCGCTGTTTAATTCAACAGCGGGTTTACAACCAACTAGTACAAGTAGAAATAAGATTAGATTGTGCATTTTTTTCATGGATTTATCAAAAAAGATTATTATTTACCGTAGCCTGCTTTTTGTTGAAGTTCTAAACGGAACTGCTTTATCAGTTTTTGGTATTTGGGATTGGTAGCGAGATTTATTTTTTCGTCGGGGTCGTTTTTATGGTCGAACAATGCTTCATCCGATTTTCCCCATTCGCAGTACCGCCAACGATCTGTGCGCACCGAGCGGGTTTCGCCAAATTGGGTGAAAGCTTTTCCGTTCCATTTTTTATCATACATAGTCGGATTTTTCATCAAGGGGACTAATGAGCGACCATCACGCCCGGGCATAGCTGTTAATCCTGCTAATTCCACCAAGGTAGGACAAAGGTCGAGTAACTCAACTACACGGTTACTTACTGTTGGTTTGCTTCGGTTTTCAGGCGTAGAAATGATGAGTGGCACACGTGCCGAAAGTTCCCAAACTGTACATTTTGCAAACCAGTTTTTCTCCCACTGGTGATAACCATTATCGCCCATAAATACAATGATAGTATTGTCGTACAAACCTTTTTGTTTGAGTGCGGCAATCACTTTCCCAACCTGCTCGTCCATGTAAGAAACACCTGCATAGTAGGCCCGCATCAATTCCTTTTTATCCTGTTGGTTCAGTGCTTTAAAGGATTTGAGCCAGGGTTTCCAACCATAAGCCGATTCGGGTATGGGATAGGATTCGTCCTGTGCCGGAAGTTGCATCGATTCAACAGGATACATATCAAAAAAACGTTTTGGAGCGAAAAACAAATCGTGCGGACGGATAAAACCAACACCAAAAAAGAAAGGTTTTTCTTTGGATAATAAGTTGATTTGCTCCAATGCAAAATCGGCAGTGCGGTCATCCTGAAGCAATCCGCTTTCAACAGCCCGCCACTTCATCCAACGCTCATTCCCAACATGTCGACCTACTCCCTTTGTCGATTTTTCTTCGCTAAAACGCCAACGATGGTCTTTCGATTTTTCGCCCAACGAATCGGGATTCCAGGTCTGTATCCAAGTCCAACTTTTTTCATCGTCATTTCCAAAATGAAATATTTTACCGGTAACACCTGTCCAATATCCGTTCTCTTTAAAATACTGAGGCATAGAAACCACATCCGGATGCACATCTCTGAAACTGGTTGCATTTCCATAAATTCCTGTTTTGTCGGGGCGTAAGCCGGTTAGCAAACTTGCCCTGCTGGGATTTGAAACTGATACCTGACAATAAGCATTATTAAAACGAATAGCCTGAGCAGCCAATGCATCAATATTCGGCGTTTTAATTTGCTTATGACCATAACATCCTAACACCCAGTTCATATCATCAGCCATAATGAAAAGGACGTTCTTTTTTGCTAGTTGTGGTTCACTTTTTTGTTGTTGACAAAACAAAGTGATCGGGGTTAGTAATAGGGTGGGTAATATCGCTTTGTGACTCATTTTGTTTGTCAATTTATTTTACAATTACTTTTCCGTATCCCGGAATTATGTAAATTCCTTTTTGCATTGATAATTCAATGGTTTTACCCTGAAGCTGACCAACATAAACTATATTCCCAAGTATTGTAAAAATGCGAATTTC
>CAYXQZ010000126.1:6553-8883 GCA_964466415.1 uncultured Paludibacter sp. | reverse complement strand
CGCTTTGTACGAACCAGCTTTCACATAAATTCCACCTCCGCCACGTTTGGCAGCAGCAGCTTTTGTGCTGATATTATTCTTGATTGTACAATTAATTACTTTTATAGAGTCAGTATCTGTTGTTAAACCTTGAATAAAAATACCAGCCCCACCAAAATCAGTTGTAGCATTCTCTTTTATTATACAATTACTAAGTATGGCATTTTTTTGAAGAAAAGCACCAGCGCCCCCTCCAGTAGCAAAACCCTTTTGAATTGTAAAACCATCCCAAGTTGTTGCTGAAGCCATTGCCGGTGCATTAAGCACTTTATTGGTATTGGTTCCTTCGAGAATTGTAAGCGAAGCATCTGTACTTCTTTCGCTACGCAATGTTTCGGTACCTACAAAACCACCGTAGAAATTTTGACCCGTTTCCCAACTTAATGTCGTTGCAGAAACATAAGTACCTTGTTTTACCCAAATTTCGTCACCAGCTTGTGGTGTGGTACTGGTTATTGCAGCAGCAGGACTTAAAAAAGCATTTGTCCAGCTCCCTCCTGTTCCATCGCCGGTAGCCGTTGAACTAACATAATAAACAGTTGCTGCATTTGCAACCATTGCAAATGAACCTAATAGAAAAAGTAGTTTAATTCGTTTCATAATATTCTGTTTTTCAATTTAATTTTTCGTATGAATTATTTTTTCGACAAATGTACGTTGAAACGAATGAACTCTATGTTCATTATTTTCCGAATTTGTGTATAGAATTGTATGGAATGATATTTATTCGTTAGGTATTGATTTCGTCTGCTCCGAAAAACCACTCCGTTGCTTTTTGTACATCATTGCTACTACCTGCATTTCGCAGCGATTTTTTCATTAAATAGGCGGCTGTGTAAAAATTACGCATCAAACATACAAAATCTTGCAAAGATAAAAAAATAGTTTTGTCTGATATTTTATTGAAATTCTATACTTTAAATACTTTTCAAAGGCTGTTTAATTAATTTCTAATTATTAATCTGTCCGACTTTTTGGGGGCAGATCACTGATAAAAAAGGGCTTTGTTTCTTATTTCTTGATCTCCGATATCCACGGCGGCAGTTTTCCGAGTCTTAATTCGAGTTGCGCTTCGTAGAGCGATTCGGGGCTTGTCGCTGTTCCGTGAGCTTCGAGGGCTTTCAGTTGATTGGTTTTGAAATTAATTTTTGCTCCTTTTATGCCAGCAATAATAGGCATGGGTATTTTCAACCATACATTATTACTGTCCCAAAATTCGTAATCAGTTTGTATATCCGTATTTGTAACATTGAAGTTCCAAAGAATTAAATTTTGCAAATGATTAGGTAAGCATTGAATGGCGCCTCCGTAACGCGAATAGATAAATCCTCCTGTCTGATTGTCGATCAGCGTATTGCGCGGCTGTGTGGCATGCGATTCGAAGCTGGTTGTAGGGGCGCTTTTACAACGCCAAATCACGGTATTCATGCTTGGCTTTCCAACCCCGAAAGTATGCCATTGCGATGCTTTATCCTCGCATTTGGCTATTAATACACGACTCGAGCCTTCCGAACTGATAGCTGCATGTCCGCCATTGCCAATGATTTTACAATTCAGCACGGTGTAATTACAACTTTGCTGAATACGTGCAGCATTACTTACATTTTCGAATATACAATCCTTCAACCAACTGTTTGCCTGTCCCGCAATTTGGAGCAAACTCCATCCGCCATCGTCCACTGCCGAGCGGTGGTGTACGAATTTATCCGTAAAATTGCCTTTGAAATGCAGATTTTCCACACCACATTCCGTAGCAGGTTCCCAGCGCGAAACTTTCCAGCCTTCGGATGCAACAACGGGATACATAATAGGGTCGACCAATGTTATGGTACTACCATTTACGCTTTTTACCTTATGAAAAACTTTTACGATAACGCCCTTTTGGATAATTTCGGTATAGGTTGGATTGACAGGATATGGGCTTAATTCCTTTGCAACACGCTCAGGATTATTATTTTGCAAATTCAGTTCAATCCAGCTACCGGCAGCAATACCGTTGGCGTTTTCAACTGTCAGCGTAAAACTTCCCACCGCAGCATCCGCAACCACGTTTACAGGTTGTGAACGTTTCTGCTTCTTTTTAAACTGAAAAAGATAGGGCGTTGTCCACATTTTATCAGGTTCAAGAGCCGTCATTTTCTCGTTCATATACAGTACAGCACCCGTTTCGCCGCGGAGTACAATTTTATCGCCTTGTATCTGAATGGGCGTTTCCGATTCTTTTACCGCTTCATTTACACGATAAACTCCTTTCGGAAAATAAACAATACCCGAACCATTAACAACCGCCG
>CAYXQZ010000126.1:0-6453 GCA_964466415.1 uncultured Paludibacter sp. | reverse complement strand
TTATAATTTTATCACTGCACTTTTTCCTGAAAATTCCTTGTCCAGCAAATTTACCCTGTAGCTTTTTTGTTGTTTATTTTGCAAAAGAGATATATTTATGGCAGGTGGATTAGCCGATTCACAAAGCGGGTTAGCTACATGCATGGTATTTTTAGCACGGTTCCAAAGCACAGCACAAGGTGCATCAACAGTTAGCGCATCGCCATTGGCCATTTTCAATGTTCCTGCGTTGTAAAAAACCACTTCCAACAGATTCAGACCTGAATGTTCCACTGCCTGAATTTCGGTGGTATTGGAAATAATTTTCACAGGAATATTTTTTTGATACTTATCAGCGTCAGCATTTTGATTCATACCTGGCTTAACGAGATAAGCATAACTGCCGTTTTGTGGGTTGAGACCGTGATTGATATTCAGACTGAAAAGTGCTGTGTCCAAAGCCACTACAAATTCTGTTTGAGGCTGAAGATTGAAATAAGTGGTGCTTCCATACAACATCCAGTCGGGCGATTGAAGTGTTTTTCCTTCTTTCATACTTTCGGTTTTTCCCCCTACGGAGTATTGCAATTTGCCATCGTAATTGGTTTGATTCAACGTAGTAAACACATCGGCTTTTCCGTTGCTTCGGGTAATTCCAGCTCCCAAGCAAACAAATTCTTCGTCGAAATAAAACCAGGCTTTGTGTGCTTTCAACTCGCGACGGTCCAGTATCATAGCACAAGCACCATACGTACTATCCGAAACGCCACCGGCATAAGCATTTGCGTTATTGCCAAACTCACCCCAATTCGGAATGGGGAGTTTATCGTTATCCTGTTCAGCTGTAATTCCCGGAAACTGTCGGTTGTTGAATTTTTTAAAATAAGTACCATCGTACTCTTTTCCGGTTACAAACAGGTAATTCGTGCCATTTCCCGAATAATAATTGTATTCACCATCGCCATTTCCAGCTTCGGCTCCAACCGTTCGGGTTGACGACATGCGGGTGCTGACATAATAATTGGCACGACGGTTAATCATATAATCAAAGCGCCAAAACATACGGTTTCCCGATAGCGAATTTTCGCCACCTATACGTCTGCAAACTGCCTGAATCTCCTCTTTCTTTGTTACTTTTAGTTTTTGCAATCTGTCGGCAAGCGCTTTAACTGGTGCATAATACTGCTCCGAACTGTTGTATCGTCCTGCATTATTAGGGTCGTAATGTTTGTTGTAAAAAATCCATTGTACACCATTAATAAACAAATCCTGAAGCAATTCTACGCCTTCAGTCTGATATTTAGTGCCATTGCAGAATTCCAGATAATACATCACCGAGTTTACAAATTCTTTGCCATAATTAGTGAAATACAACTGCCGACCATTACCGCAATGTTGTGCAAACTGGTAGTCGGGCTGAATTCCTTCCACCGGCTGAATGGTCAGTAATTCAGTCATTTTGTTTTTATAAGTCAACATCTGCGTATCGTTTTCGGTGAGGATAGTAGCTGCTATCGAGCCCATTACAATATCGGCACCATTGGCACCAGTAAGTCTGCTCGCATTCGAATTATCGTAACTCCACTGTAGGTATTTAATTGTTTTATCAAAAAGAGCTTTGTCCTGTTTCAGTTCGTTATACATCAAAATTACACCTCTCGACAGTTCTTTGGGATAAGGAATATACCTGTACCACCAGTTTGTCGCTTCGTTGTTGGTGTCAATCCAGAAATTCAGCGAACGCAGGTAAGCCGAGCGAACTTCGTCTTTGGCATAAAACGCATTTTCCGGATTTTCGTAAGCACCTGCCAGCGAATTCAGATTCAATACATGTTTGCGTGGCGAGCCATCTTTGGCCGCGTAATTAATACCGATAAAACTACCGTTACTGTTCATGTTCTTTAAAAGCGACTCCACCGAACTCTTCGACGGATTGTTGAGGTATTCGTTGTACATCCGGTTGTAGATTTTCTTAAAATCGTTTGCCGAAGTGGTTTGTACTATCAGTATAATTCCAAACAGTACAAGTTTAATTATTCGTGTCATATCGTGTTGTTATTTAGTTGTTTTCCGTTCTGTGCTTTCAAAAAATTGTTGGTCTTTTTCTACCGCCTCCCGTTGTTTCTTTCGCTCTGCATCCGAGATTACGGGAGTTTCGCTACCTGTTCTGACACTTACTTGCATTCTTTTTGCTTCGTCGCGGTAGAGCATTTTTAAAGTCGGTGCTTTGGTGTAAAACACTATCGTATCCGGTTTTGGGGAATTAACGCCACCGAAGTAAGTGCGTGCAATTACCGTAATTTTTCCCGCCTTGGTTGTTGTGCGAACAAGCAGAGGTGCAGTTCCTTTAATAACTCTCACAGGATTGGCACCAATTTCTGCTCCTCCAATAATTGTGCCTTCGCCCTGAATGCTGAATTCTATCTGTTCGTTGGCCAATTGTTTTACATAACCTCTTTCGTCTTCGACCGATGCAATTACTTCCAAAATATCGCTACCATTGGCTGAAATGCCTGTACAAGCAATGCTGTCGGGTCGAAGTTTTATGTATTCGGAACGTTGCGAAGGCATAACCGTTTTTTGAATTACAACTTTTCCTGCAATTATCCCTTCGGCAATGATTTTTGCCTTATCAGCCTGACCGGCGCGATGCAATGCCCGAATGGTAACAAAATCGAATGCATTTTCGAATGTTAGCGGTTCGTAAGGCAATCCAGATACATTCTTTTTTACTTTCTGAATCAGGGTATCCGTATAAAATTTACTTTGCCATGAATTAGCCGGATTGAAGTATTTAACAGAGCCTTCTGATTGATTCAATGATTTTACTATCAGCAATCTGACGCTATCACAATTGGAATATACGGTTACATCGGCAGGCGAAATGGGAGTCATGGTATTGGCTACAAAAAGTATAGGGCCACTATCGGCGTTCATTAATTTTTTTGCCGGATTGCGCTGACTCTGAAACATATAATAGGAATATTTAGGCTGACGAAATTCATCCATAATGCCTCCGTAGAAAGGATCGGGGTGATAACCGCGCTGATGATCGAACGAATGCCACAAGGCACCGCCCACATGCGATGCCGGAGTTTTGAAAAGCTGATCGATGGTGAGCGAACCTTCGTAGCTCTTTTTGGCATAATGTTGTGCCTGAAAGAGCAAACCCTGCTCACTCCAGTCGCGAGGCACACGGCTGTACGAATTGTGCGAGTACCAATCGTCGACACAATCGCCAAACTCGCGGGTAAAACAACATTTTCCCAGTTTTGAATAATATTCTTCCTTTTTGGGTGCCGTGTAAATCACATCAAACAATTCATTTCCCTTACTAATATCATCGCAGGCAGCGTAACAACCTTTTTCAGGATATTCATCATGAACGGCTTTGTATGCTCTTTCGGCAAATTCGGCAGGAAAATGTGTTTCGTTCAGAATAGGCTCCCAAAGCAAAACAGAAGGATGGTTACGGTCGCGACGGACCATATTCCGGATATCCGACAGAACTTTCATTTCAAAATCGCCGTTGTTGTTCCAAAACTGCCAACCCGGAGTAGCCACAATTACAAACATCCCCAATTGGTCGCAGGCATCCATGAAAGCCGGATCCTGCGGATAATGTGCGCTACGAATAATGGAAATCCCTGCGTCGCGCATTTTTCTGACATCGGCATAATGCAGGTTATTAGTCAGTGCCATGCCGATATAACCAAAATCCTGATGACGGTTTGCGCCCAGTAATTTTTCATTTAAAATTTCACCATTAATGCTTAAACCTTTTTCGGGAATAAACTCAATGGTTCGTATTCCTGTTTTGGTTTCGATAGCGTCGTAAATCTTTTTGTTTGAACTGATTTCCGATTGCAGGGTGTGAAGATACGGATGGTCGGGATGCCACAGAGCGGGATTTTTAATGGTGAAGATTTGTACAATTTCTTTAGTTTCACCACCGTTGAGCCTTATTTTTCCGGAAACAGATGTAATTGATTTGCCAGTAGGACTGATCAGCCGGTTTGTTACAACCACAAGTTCACTTTTACCCGTTTCGTTTATTATTTGTGTTTTAACCTGAACAACAGCTTCCTGTTTTGTAGCTTTTAGAGTGGTCACAAAAACACCTCCACTGGCAACTGTATTCACAAAATTCGGATCAGTGAAATGAATTTTGTCTGTTGTGTACAGCCAGCAATCGCGATATATTCCCCCAAAATAGCAAAAGTCGAGCGCCGTTTGGGGCTTTCCAGGCGGGTAAGAAGTGTCGTCGCTGTTGTCGGACATCACACTTACAAGTACATCCTCATTGGCTCCTACACCTGCCTGAGTCAGGTCAATAATGATGGGTAAAAATCCTCCATATTGCTCTTTCACTTTTTTGCCATTAATGTAAATGACAGATTTACCCATAATGGCTTCGAAATGTAGGAATATCTTTTTACTACTGACGGATGCAGGCGTGCAAAAATGCTTGCGATACCAAGCCACGCCCTGATAGTTTTTCCCTCCACTTGCAGTCGCCGGAATTAATTGAACCGTATGAGGCGTTGAAATGATTTCCCATTTGCTGTCGTCAAAATCCGTTTTTTCAGCTCCAGTAATATTTCCCAACTGGAATTTCCATCCTGCATTAAAGTCAAAAACTTCGCGTCCCGAATTCGGAACCGCAAAAAATCCTGCTGTCGAAAATGCAGGTTCAGCAGGTGCTGTTCCCAGTTGTTTATAAATGAAATTCCGGTTGTCTGTTTGGGTTGATTGGGCTAGCGCAAACAACGAAACAACGGTTAGTATTAGCACAAATGACTTTCTCATGTATATTCGAATTAAATTACAGATTAATACTGAATTAATTTACTCAAAATCTGTTCCCGATACCAAGGGTCGTTTGCTTTTTTCAACAATGCTGGCATTTGTTTACAAAGCGCGGCGAACAGTTTTTTGTTTTGGTCTACCGTAAGATTATTTAGTTGATACGGGTCTTTTAAATCATCAAACAACAAAACGCTTTTGAGCTGCTTTGTCTTTTTATCGATGGTAATAGCCAACGTATAGCGGTCAGTTTTTAAACCACGCGATACCGGAAAATAGCTTGTCACTTTTCCTTCTTTATTTTTTGCTCCATCAATATTCTGAATATACAAAACTGCTTTTGGGGCTTGTTTTGTTGGTTTTTTACTGGCTAATTCTGCCGACAAATCAGTTCCTTCCACCGTTGCTGGAATCTTATTTTTCAAACCAGCCAACGATAATAAAGTCGGCATTACATCGGGGGTCGAAAGCAGCAGATTGCTTACATTCGGTTTTAATTTTTCGGGAAAACGAATCAGAAACGGCACATTCAGCGCTTCGGTGTAGGGCGAATTTTTAGCATCATCCACATGACTGGCCAATGTTTCGCCATGATCGGACGAGAAAACGACTATTGTGTTTTTGTCCAATCCCATGCTTTTAAGAGCGGCAAGAATCCGGCCAAATTCACGGTCGACTCCCGTAATATTTGCAAAATAGTAAGGTGCATTGGCTTGTCGTTTTGCCAGTTTCGTATTCACGTTCGGGCGCACAAGCAACTGGCTGAGCGGAATGTCTTTGTATAAATTATAATCTTCTTCCATGCAATCATTTAGCGAGCTGTACGGACTGTGAGGTGGATTCATGCTTACAATCATAAAAAACGGCTTTGATTTGTCGCGTCCCGAAGTCAGGTATTCAATCACTTTGTCCGCTTCGTGTTTGGGCGAATACTCGCGCGGGTCATGGCGGTTGCCATCGGTATCCCAGTAATGTGGATTTTTGTGTTCGTCGAAAGTGCCGTACGAGTACCAATAATTAAATCCGTGGCGACGTTCTTTCGGCGTGTAAGCATCCCAAACAGGTTTTCGGTCATCCACGTATGTTCCTACATTTTGCGGATTATTGGGTGTAGGATAATCCACATGCAATTTGCCGAAATAGGCACAATCGTAACCGTTTTGGCTCAACACATCGCTAATGGCAATGGCATCCTGACGTAAATTACTGTTGGGGCGTGTTTCAATGCAGTTGAGCGGCACTCCGCTGCCGTCGGGATACATCCCTGTAAGTAACATGCCCCTATGCGGACTACTCAGCGGGCAATTGCTTGTTGCATTGCTTAATACAACGGCCTCAGCGGCAAACTGATTCAGATTGGGTGTGTGTGTTGGGTCAGCTTTAAAGTTAATATGCGAAATAAATTCCTTTTCGTTCCAGAACTGCAAAGCGCAATTTCTGAATTGGTCAGGAAACACGTAGATAATATTCGGGTGCGATACAGTTTGAGCCAACAGACCCGAAACGGTCGTTAATCCCAAAAAGGTGATTGATAGTTTAGCTGTAATTCTCATGTAATAGTATTTGACATTGCAAAAATACGATTAATTAGTGCTTATCTATGCCGAAATTTGCCGAAATATAGGATAGAAAAGTTCATCTTAAAAATATTTAGTTTCATTTATTATA
>CAYXQZ010000125.1:0-8887 GCA_964466415.1 uncultured Paludibacter sp. | reverse complement strand
TACGAATAAGTTTTTTACCTTTGTAGCACATAATGACAAATCAATTATAAACACATGAAAACAACTCCTTTTACCGAAAAACACATTGCACTTGGGGCAAAAATGCACGAATTTGCTGGTTATAATATGCCAATAGAATATCCAACAGGCATTACATCCGAACATATTGCTGTTCGAACAGATGTTGGGGTTTTTGATGTGTCGCACATGGGTGAGTTTTGGGTAAAAGGACCAAATGCATTGGCTTTTTTGCAAAAAATCACTTCGAACGATGTAAGTGCGCTAACGATAGGAAAAATTCAATATGCATGTTTCCCCAATGGTAAAGGTGGTATTGTTGACGACTTATTGGTTTACCATTACGAAAATGAGAAATACTTATTAGTGGTTAATGCTTCGAATATAGAAAAAGATTGGAACTGGTGCGTGGCAAACAATACCGAAGGAGCTGAACTCGAAAATGCATCGGACTGGATGGCGCAGTTGGCTGTTCAAGGACCAAAGGCAACCGAAATGTTGCAAAAACTTACGTCTGTCAATCTTACGGAAATACCCTATTTTAGTTTTAAAACGGGCGATTTTGCAGGCGTAAAGGAAGTAATCCTATCCAACACGGGCTACACAGGTGCAGGTGGATTCGAACTTTACTTTTATCCGGAACATGCTGATAAAATTTGGGATGCTATTTTCGAAACGGGAAAAGAATTTGATGTAAAACCTATCGGACTTGGTGCACGTGATACGCTCCGTTTGGAAAAAGGTTTTTGTTTGTATGGAAATGATATCGACGATACAACTTCGCCTATTGAGGCTGGGTTGGGCTGGATAACAAAATTTGTTGACGGTAAAAACTTTATTGACCGTCCACTTCTTGAAAACCAAAAAGCAACGGGTGTTGATCGCAGATTAGTTCGATTTGAATTGACCGAAAGGGGAATCCCACGTCATGGGTACGACATTACAGATTTAAACGGCGAAGTTATTGGCCATGTCACTTCGGGATGTATGATACCGGGCACAAAAACAGGAATTGGAATGGGTTATGTAAAAACGGCATTTTCGAAAGCTGGTTCCGAAATTGGAATTCAAATACGAAACAATAATTTAAAAGCCATTGTGGTTAAATAAAAAACAAAGAATCCCGAGCAATTTCGGGATTCTTTGTTTTTTAAATCAGTGGAATGTTGTTTTCGGCACATTCGGTACGCATTGATTCGGGCCAAAGGCTTGCCTGAATTTCGCCAATATGTGCTTTACGCAGGAAGAACATACAAAGGCGCGATTGACCAATACCACCACCAATTGAAAGTGGCAAAGTACCTTCAACTAAACGTTTGTGAAAAAACATTTCCAAACGCTCATTTTTGCCTTCAATCTCGAGCTGACGAAGCAATGCAGCTTTATCAACACGAATTCCCATCGACGAAATTTCGAGAGCTAATTCCAATACCGGATTCCAAAGCAAAATATCGCCATTCAAACCCGGAAGTCCATTTTCGGCAATTGTTGACCAATCATCATAATCGGGAGCACGTCCATCGTGTTTCTTTCCATCGCCCAGTGCACCACCAATGCCAATTACAAAAACAGCTTTGTGTTTTTTTACAAACTCTGTTTCGCGTTCTTTCGAAGTCAATGTAGGATACAATTGTCGCAATTCTTCGGCATGAATAAAAGTAATTTCTTCGGGCAACCATGGTCTAATCTGAGGGAAACTCTCTGAAACATTGTATTCGGTACGCAAAAACGAAGCGTAAATTTTACGAACAATCATTTTCAGGAAATCAATATTTCGCTCATCCGCAGTCATTACACGTTCCCAATCCCATTGATCCACATAAAGCGAGTGCAAGTTTCCAAGTTCTTCATCAGCACGAATAGCATTCATATCGGTATAAATTCCGTAGCCATTTTCGATATTATAATCCGCCAATGTGAGGCGTTTCCATTTGGCTAGCGAATGAACCACTTCGGCGCGAACTTCCCCCATATCCAGAATAGGGAAATTTACTGCACGTTCAGTGCCATTAAGATCATCGTTGATACCAGTACCGCGTAAAACAAAAAGTGGAGCCGTAACCCGACGTAAACGCAATTCGGATGAAAGGTTAGATTGAAAAAAATCTTTGATTTTAGTTATACCAAGCTCCGTTTGTTGTAAATCAAGCAACGGTTGATATCCCTTAGGTTTAAATAAATAGCTCATTTGTTTATGTGTGTTTTATGTTATATTGATATAATTATAAAACAAAGATAACTATTTTGCAAGTATTTATTTCACATTCTGATAAAACTGCAAGTATTATTGTATTTTTTAACAAAAAAAACCACTTTCATTATTGAAAGTGGTTTTTGAATAGCATAAATAAAATGCTTATACTTTTTGATAGGTCACAAATGAGTATGGATATATATTTCTTTCGTCGGGTTCAAAATCTTCACGACTCACTTCAGTCCATTTTTCAAAATCAATAGTTGGAAAAAAAGCATCGGCAGCAAATTCGGCATGAACCCATGTAATATACATTAAATCAGCAAATTCCATTGATTGTTTGTAAACCGCTCCACCACCTATAATGAAAACTTCTTTTTCGTTATCACATAATTCCAACGCATCTTCAATTGAGTTGGCTTCGTAATATCCTTCGGTAACGCCCTCACTCATCATAGACGAGAGTACAATGTTTTTACGGTTTGGTAGTGGTCCATTTGGTAAACTTTCGAATGTTCGTTTTCCCATCACCACGGCCGCTCCTGTAGTAAGTAATTTAAAATGCTTTAAATCAGCGGGTAAGTGCCAAGGTAATTTATTCGATTTCCCAATCGCATAATTGTCGGCAACTGCAGCAATAATTGAAATTTTTGACATAATACTTAATTTACGTTTTGGTAATAAATTTATAATTTAGTGCAAAACAAACATCATAAATTCTACCTCGTTAATTTAAGGCTGACAAAAATACAAAAAAATATAGACAAACAAGCCTTTATAGTGTTAAACAAAATTTAATTGAATTTACAGCTATCTCAAGCACAATTCAGTTCACATAAATTGAAGTATCTTTGTACGGTAAAAAAACAAATTAAATTCTATGTATAAATTATTGATTTTTGATTTGGATGGCACCTTGCTCGACACTATTCATGATTTGGCTAATAGTGTTAATTTTGCATTGGAACATTTTAATTTCCCTACACATAAAACCGATGATTATCGTTTTTTTATTGGTAATGGAGTCAACAAATTACTTGAGAGAGCATTACCAGTTGACAATCGTACTGCGGATGACATTGCAATGCTTAAAATGGAGTTTATACGTCATTACAATGCACATTCTGATGACTTCACTCAACCTTACCCAGGCATTAATACAGTTATAACTAAGCTTTATGAATCGGATTTTAAACTTGCCATAGCATCCAATAAATTCCATGCAGCAACTGTCGATTTAGCAGCTCGATTTTTCCCTGAAATTGTTTTCAGCGATGTATTTGGTCAACGCGATGGACATGCTCCAAAACCAAACCCCGCTATTCTGAACGAAATTATTGCCAATGCCAATGTAGATAAAACAGAAGTGTTATATATAGGCGATTCAGGAGTTGATGTAGCAACTGCATATAATGCAGGAGTCGATTTTGTTGGTGTATTGTGGGGTTTCCGTCCTCAAAAAGAACTCGAAGAGGTAGGCGCAAGGCATTTTGTAAGCAATACAGATGAACTTTATCAGTTAATAGTTACCAAGCAATAGTTTATAAATTACATTTACTAAAAACGGCACTATTCAAATTTGAATAATGCCGTTTTTTAATATAAAAAAATGTTATGCTCCAAAATCGTCGAACATTAAATTTTCGCGTGGAACACCTAAGTCCCAAAGCATTTTTTCGACTGCTTTAGCCATAGGGCCAGGACCACACATGTAGTATTCGATATCCTCAGGTGCGTCGTGTTTACTTAAGTATTCGTCGTGAATAACTTGGTGAATAAAACCAACCATACCTGTCCAATTATCTTCAGGCTGAGGTTCGCTCAACGCAATATTGAATGTGAAATTAGGGAATTCGGCTTCGAGTTTACGGAAATCTTGTTCGTAGAAAATTTCTTTCTTCGAGCGAGCTCCATACCAATAGGTAATTTTTCGATCCGAAATTTTAAGTGTGTTCAACAAATGCAAAACATGCGAACGAAGTGGCGCCATACCAGCTCCACCACCTACGTAAAGCATTTCTTTTTTCGAATTCAGAATTGGGAAAAACTCACCGAATGGCCCTGAAACCTGAACTTTGTCGCCTGGTTTGAGGTTAAAAATATACGACGAGCAAATACCCGGTTTAACATCTGCCCAACCACCTTTAGCTTTGTCGAAAGGAGGAGTAGCAATACGTACGTTCAACATTACAATATTCCCTTCGGCTGGATAATTGGCCATGGAGTAAGCACGCATGGTTTCTTCTTCGTTTTTACATGCCAAATCCCACATTTTGAATTTATCCCAGTCGCCACGAAAATGTTCTTCGATGGCAAAGTCAGTAAATTTAATATCATAAGTTGGAACATCAATCTGAATGTAACCTCCCGATGTAAAATTAAGTTTTTCACCTTCGGGCAATTTTACAACAAATTCCTTAATAAATGTTGCCACATTGTTGTTCGAAACCACTTCGCATTCCCATTTCTTAACACCAAGAATTGATTCTTCCATGTGAATGGACATGTCGTTTTTAACTTTCACCTGACAGCCAAGTCTCCAATTGTCTTTAATTTCTTTGCGTGTAAAATGTACCGTTTCGGTTGGAAGTATTTCGCCTCCACCTTCGAGCACCTGACATTTACATTGAGCACATGAACCACCTCCACCGCATGCTGAAGGGAGAAAAATACTTTGTGTCGAAAGTGTGTTTAACAAAGTGCTACCTGACTCTGCCACAACTTGTTTATCGCCATTGATTGTGATAGTTACATCGCCTGTTGCCACTAAATAGCGCTTGGCAACTAATAGCATTATCACTAGAAGTAATATTACCAGCAGGAAAACCACTAAGCTGGAAATAACCATTGTTGAATTTATAGCTAAAATCATAATTTTTATTCAACCCATAACGAAAAACTTGTTTTCAGGGTGAGATTAAATTGTTATTTGTATTATTTTTCCTAAACCAAAATAAATTTTATATCCTTTTATCAGATTTTTAATCCTGAAAAACACATAAAAGCTAATCCCATTAATGCAACGGTAATAAAGGTAATTCCCAATCCTCGTAAAGGTGCAGGAACATCCGAATACTCCATTTTTTCGCGTATGGCAGCCAAACCTACAATAGCTAACATCCAACCTACTCCAGAGCCCATGGCGTATGAAGTAGCTTCACCCACATTATTAAATGCACGTTGCTGCATAAACAACGAACCTCCCATAATGGCGCAGTTTACAGCAATTAAAGGCAAGAAAATTCCCAACGAAGCATAAAGCGAAGGACTGAATTTTTCAACCGCCATTTCAACTAACTGTGTCATAGCTGCAATTACAGCAATAAACAAAATAAAAGCTAAATAGCTTAAATCTAAGCTTTTTAACGCTGGGTGAATCCATGCTAAAGCACCTTCCTTTAGGATATGTACTTCGAGAAGATAATTGATAGGCAATGTAATTACCAACACAAAAATTACTGCCACCCCTAAACCGAGTGACGTTTTTACATTCTTCGATACCGCTAGATATGAGCACATTCCAAGGAAAAATGCGAAAATCATATTGTCGACAAAAATCGACTTGACAAATATACTGACTATGTTTTCCATATTGTGTTTTCTTTATTTTTCTTGTAAATCTTTGTTACGTGCACGGTGAATCCAAATAATACATGCTACAATAATTAATGCCATTGGAGGCATCATCATTAAGCCATTATTCATATATCCAGCATCGTACACTGATTGTGGGATAACTTTAAAACCTAATAAACTGCCCGAACCTAACAATTCGCGCACGAAAGCTACTGCAACTAAAATCCAAGCATAGCCAAAACCGTTACCTAAACCGTCAACAAACGATTCCCAAGGTTTATTACCCATTGCAAATGCTTCGAGGCGACCCATAAGTATACAGTTGGTAATAATAAGACCGATATAAACCGAAAGTTGAACGCTCACATCATAAGCATAGGCTTTTAAAATTTCACTTACTACAGTTACCAATGCTGCAACTACTACTAACTGAACAATTATACGAATACGATTAGGTATAGTATTGCGTAAAAGCGAAATAATAACATTTGAAAATGCAACAATTATAGTTACTGAAATACCCATTACCAAAGCTGGTTCGAGTTTGGATGTAACTGCCAATGCCGAACAAATACCCAATACCTGAACGGTAATGGGATTATTTTTGCTTAATGGGCCTAAAAAAACCTCTTTTGTTTTT
Source organism: uncultured Paludibacter sp. (assembly GCA_964466415.1). Taxonomy (GTDB): domain Bacteria; phylum Bacteroidota; class Bacteroidia; order Bacteroidales; family Paludibacteraceae; genus Paludibacter. Next base: position 2,459 of record CAYXQZ010000125.1, on the reverse strand, counting down.
TCTGAAATTAATTTACTCATTACTTGGCTCCTCCTTCCACTTTAATATCGTAAAATGCTTTGTATTGTCCTAAACAATTGAAAATCATTTTTTCAACTGCTTTACTCGTAATTGTACCTCCTGCAATACCATCAATTTCGTATTCACTGTTAGGCTTGTTATCGGGTTTTAAAACTGATATTGATTTAAAAGTTAAATCAGCACCCAGAATTTTTTTATCAATTAAAGTTCTTTGAAATGGCTTATATGCAATTTCGGCACCTAAACCAGGAGTTTCGCTTGCGTGCGAAAAATAACTACCAAATATTGAATTTTTATCTTCGTTTAAAGCCACATAACCCCAAATTGGGCCCCATAATCCAGTACCTCTCATCGAGATTATGTATTTGGTTTTACCATCAACTTTGGCAACATAAATTGGTAATTTTCTTTCAGTATCACTTTTAGCAAGTTCTTTTAAAAAATCAATTTTAAAAGCACAAAATTTTGTAGTATCTAAAATCTCAGCTTCATTATTTACCACCATCTCTTCAACAATAAACTCATCGTAAATTGCTGCAGCATCTTTTCCTTCTAAATCAATATTCAACGAAGCTAAAATCTGCTTCTTTTTATCTAACTCTACATTAGCAGTTTGAGTGTCCTTCAAAACACTCGAAACTAATGCAAGCATCAATGCAACAATAATAACCATCACGGTTGCATATATAACTGTATATCCGTTACTGTTTGTATTCATTTTATATACCTCCGTTTTAATTAGTTTTAGCGCGTTTCAAACGGCGTTTAATATTGGCATCAACTACATAATAATCAATAAGTGGAGCAAAAATGTTCATCAACAAAATTGCTAACATCATACCCTCTGGATAACCTGGATTAAGAACTCTGATAATAATTGCCATGGCACCAATTAGCGCTCCATAAATCCACTTACCAGTTTCGGTACGTGCCGAAGTTACAGGATCAGTTGCCATAAATACTGCTCCAAAAGCAAAGCCACCAAATACCAAATGATTGTACCAAGGGAAATGTGCTGCAGCTGTATCGGGTCCCCACATATTAAATACTAACGCCATAAGTGCACCACCAGCAAATACCGAAAACATGGTTTTCCAACTAGCAATGCGAGTTACTAAAAGTAGTATTGCTCCAATCAAAATGGCCAATGCCGATGTTTCACCAACTGAACCTGGAATTAATCCTAAAAATCCATCCATAAAACCAATAGGGTTACCTACAATGTTTACGAGTTGAACTTGTTGTGTAGTTGCGGTAGCTACTTGTCCGAGAACTGTAGCACCCGAATAGCCATCAACAACAGTACCAGCTCCTATTCCGAATGTATCGGCGGTACGTACCCAAACTGCATCGCCCGACATAAATGTTGGGTAAGCAAAGAAAAGGAAAGCACGAGTTACAAGTGCTACGTTGAAAATATTCATTCCAGTACCACCAAAAACCTCTTTGGCAAAAATAACTGCAAAAGCGGTGGCAACACCAACCATCCAAAGTGGTGTATCAATAGGTACAATTAATGGAATAAGCATACCCGAAACCAAAAAACCTTCCTGAATTTCGTGTCCTTTAATTTGAGCTACAATAAATTCGATACCCAAACCAACGCCGTAAGCCACTACAATTAATGGCAATACAGCCAATAAACCATAAATAAAAGTTTGAATAAAGCTTGCATCTTGACCAATGGCTAAATAATGCTGGTATCCAGCATTATACATACCAAATAGCAATGCAGGAATTAATGCAATTATCACCATTACCATGGTGCGTTTGGAGTCTATTGCATCGTGTATATGAGTTCCATTTTTAGATGTGGTATTTGGAACGAATAAAAACGTTTCAAATCCATCGAAAACCGAATGGAATTTTTCAAGTTTACCGCCTTTTTGAAAGTTCGGTTTCACTTTGTCGACTAATTTTTTTAATGCATTCATATTTATAATCCCCTCGAGGGGTTTGGGGTTATTATTCTAATTCTGTTCTCATCATGTCCAGCGAATCGCGAACAATTTTCTGTAGGGGAAGTTTCGAAGTACAAACAAATTCGCAAAGAGCCACATCTTCAGGAGCAATTTCGTAAGCTCCAAGTGCTTCCATTTTATCAATATTGCCTGCAATCATGGCTTTTATCAAAAATTCAGGATAAATATCCATTGGTAAAACTTTATCGTACTCTCCCGACATGATTATGGCTCTTTTTCCACCCATAATACGGGCATCAAAGTCGAAGTTTTTTACTCCGAAAACCTTTTTCATAATACCTGTAAAGTAAGTTCCGCTTGTGCTAAACTTGTTAAAGCGTGGCATTGCCCAGCCAAACATTTCGTGCACATCATTACCTTCTTTAATTACAGTGAGTTGAGTTGCATAAGGATCGAGATAACTTTTACCGTTTACTTTTAAGCCAGTAAGCACATTGCCACTAATATAGCGGTGTG
>CAYXQZ010000124.1:0-8900 GCA_964466415.1 uncultured Paludibacter sp. | reverse complement strand
GATGCGCGGCGTCATTCCGACCAACGGGAGGAACCTCATTCTCTTTTAACACCGACACGCAGCATCACTCCGACCAAAGGGAAGAAAACCTGTTTAGCTATTTGTTTCGGTTTAGAATACTGATTGTTAGCCTCTTGACAATTTCAGCTTCTTCAGGTTTGCTGTTGGCTATAAATAAAGTTAATGCTGCCAATGTGGTATTATCAATTATCAGAGTACTATCCTCCTTCGTTAAAGCATTGTTTTTCTCCAAAAAATGCAGAAAACAGGCTGCAGCAATTCTCTTGTTGCCATCGACAAATGAATGGTTTTTTGTAATGAAGTATAGCAGATTAGCCGCCTTCTCTTCAATACCCGGGTAAAACTCTGTTTCTCCAAAACCCTGCCTGATCTGGTTGATAGAGCTTTTAAAGCTATCATCTTTGGGTTTGGCAAATACATCCGATTTAAACCCGTCATACATTCTGGTTATCAGGGTCATATAATCATCAAACGAGGGAAATACTGTTTCCTGAACAGTCAATCCCTTCTTGTCGAGAGTTTCATGGTCATAATCATCAAGTAAAGTCAGACCTTTGGCAAATACCTTAAGCATTTCAAACTCTTCAACGTTATTCTGTTCTTCAATTGCCCGGTTTAAGATCCGGATACCGGTTTTGAGATAGCTTATTTCCAGTTGCTTTTGTAACAGACGGTTTTCGTTGATAGCATAGCCCTGAACTAAAAAGTCTTTCAGACGCAATGTGGCCCATTGACGGAATTGTGTGCCACGTTTAGAATTAACACGATAACCGACTGAAATAATTAAATCAAGGTTATAATACTCGGTTTCCTTTACCTGCTCTTTGCCTTTAATAGCGCCGTGTGGAGTGGTATGTGCAAATTTTGCACATACCACTTCCTTGTCCAATTCCCCTTCTTTAAAAATGTTACCAATGTGTCGTGATATCACTGTCCTGTCACGCTCAAACAGATCAGCCATTTGTGCCTTGTTAAGCCAAACTGTATTTTCGTCAAATTGAACTTTTACTTCAGTTTGATTATCAGTTGTTCTGTATATCTCAATTTTATTATTCATCATTTTCTCCCTTTCTGCCGGCTGATGACATGTTCAGACAATTCTGACTTATTTCAATCAGTACAAAAATAGATAATTTTTTCGCTACCCTGTGGCCCGTCATTCCGACCGCAGGGAGGAACCCTCCTCAATATATTCGGACAAATCCACATGTGACCCGTTCCTTAAAACCGTACCAGCCACGAATCATGAATGTCTGGAAGAAACAAACCGGTATATTGGTGTCACTCTACAGTAATGGATTTTCTGTTTCCCTGGCGAAGAAACAAGGCTTTGCCAGGAAAATTAACGTTTGCGTATATGAAACGTTTGGCATTTCGAAGCACTTCTCTGTCAAGTTACAAGTACTATTGATACGAGCTGAAACACTAGATTACCCACTGCCTGCCAAATGTTTTATATACGATGTTAGCCAACGTACTTCTTTGTATATCAGCATTTTAGTCTCTTTTTTGCGATGGCTTGCATACTCTTTGGGCATTTTTGGTCAGAGCGTTGACTGTGGGAATGCCCAATGTGTATGCAATTAGGGTTTGACATTTATGGATTATTAATAGTTCTATAACTATTTTCCCATTTTTTATTATCAGAATAATAAAATTTTGACTCACCTAATGAAGTTCCAAATGAAATGGTATAATTTAAACTATCTCTTTTATCGTAATAAAGTACATCAATTCCATCACGTTCTTCAAGGCCAATTTCCACTAATGAATTAGGGAGTCTATTATTCTTTACTCTAAAAGCTTCAATTTTTTCAACTAGAGCATTGCCTTCATTGGTTAAACGATTTTCTCTATTATCTTTTAAACCAAAAAACCAAAAAGAGAAAAACAGAATAAACAATCCAATTATTAAGATAAAGTATTTGCTTTTTTTCATAGTATCTATTGATTTTCTTGGGTATACACAGGATTTGTTGTATGATTAGTCCGAGATGGTTTTTCAGTCGGTTCTTTCTCAGGAAGTTTTTCATAGTTTGGAGCATTCTCAGGAGCAGTCGCTTTTAGAACATTAGTTAAATAATTTTGCAATTGTTCACCAAAAGTCATATCGCTATTTGGGTCAAAATGATTTACTGCAAAATCTGCTCCGTATTTATCACTTGGCAAGTCTTCATAGCTATATGCTGAATGTTTAGCAAATATTCTATCAGACATTTCTTGAACATAGCCATCCTGTACTGCTTTACCAATCGGATTTTCCGCACCATCGGTTTTATACTGATAAGCTTTACCAGCATAAAACATAAAATGTGCCATATCAATCCAACCACCATTTTCAGTATAGATATATTTATCCTTAAAGGTGTTTATTCTGCCTGTATTTGCAGGCATTGGTCGAGGATTACTCCATGTCAATTCAGTTTTTCCTAAAGATAACATGGCTGTATGTGCTGATTGACCAGTTTTCATTCCTAATCTTGTACCAGTTGTGTTTATTGTATTAATAAAACCAGATGCTGTACCTGCCTGCGGTTTAATTGGCTCCCTTCCATCTGGGTCTACCAAGATAATTGGATTGTTATTTACATAAACATAAGGTGACCAATTTGGAAATTTCATTGCCAATGGGTCGGGAGAAATCCAACGACTTACTACATCGGGTTGGATTGTTTCGTCTTGACAGAGGTTTTCTGAATCAACAAAGGCGACAATTTCCCTTGATTTTGTGTTGTACAGAACTGAACCAATATGAACTATCGTGTCGTTGTCGAAAAACTCATTGAATTGTCCTTGACTTAATGTTGCAATTTTTGGCGTATAGCCATACTCGACAAAAGGGTTTTGAGCTTTTGCACCAATTAAGCCGAATAAAACGGCGGTGATTATTAACAGCTTTCTCATATTATTTCGTTATGGGTTTAAAATTAATAATTTCTTTGTTTTCATACTTAAGCATCTAAACCAATATTTGGATATCGACTACCTGCAAAGTATTCGAAAGAACTGTCCGCAAATAATGTTAATTCTTCCGCAATTAATGGACCAGGTCCGCAAAATCCCTCATCATTAAAATATAAATAAATGCTTTTTTGTCCTGCTACGGAAAAAGAAATTGCTGTCAGAACTATTATCAGGTAGTGTTTCATCCTTAATTATTGCTTGGCGCTAACATTTAGGATTTTATCCCGAACCGTTCAAAAAAAATATTTGATCTGCAAAAAGCTGGTTGTTAAAGGATAAAATCCAGTTGGACGAAGCCGCTTGGGAATCAACATGTTACTGTATGGGTATTTTATTCTTTTGGTATGCATTTCGGGTTATTTTTTTTAATGTGATGGGCGTTTTAGGGTCTGTTTCGAATAGCAATTCCAGACTGTGTCTGGATTGTTAGCAGGTTTTCCGTAGAATATATCCGGCGAGGAATCGGTTCCGTTAAAACCCTAAACTTTATCAATTGATTTCTCAAAGAACGTTCATTTGTAAACCTTTCAGCCGTGAGGATGAAAGGTCTGCGTTTAAAATCGTGCCCGGGGTTCACCCGCTAAATGCCCGGAACCAGTAAAACCCAGTCGCATAATCCAGTGATGATGGACTGTGGGTTGTGGACTACCGCCAAAGGCGGTTTAATTCAACGGTTTGCGGGTTTAAGAAGTTGGCGATTTCGAAGCACAAAACTGTCTGCCAGCACTGCTCTTGATACGAAGCACAAATGTTCATTTAAGCACGTCACCGCCAATTTCTTAAACCCGCTGTTATGCGTTCGTGCTTTTTTCTGCCTGTCGTTATGGAGTATTTTTAAGTTTGGTCAAAACCCATGTCAGCAAACTCAGGGTTGTTACTTCGTAAATCAAAAATGTCTTCAATGTAAATAAAAGAGATTTTAGGTCTAGTTCTTTTTGTTGAATGAATTCTGTAACTCTATTCAAAGCCGTTGGTTCATCTACTTCGTATTTCATTGAAATATTAGTATTTACTATTGAAAAGAGTTTAAACAAAATAAGTAGAATCGTAATACTTATAAATATTTTAATGCTGATTTTCATGTTTTCGATTTAATATTCACCTTGATTTTTCACACTTCCATTTCCAAGCCAAGAACCAGATTGCCATTCTAATAATGATTGCATTGAAGCAGGAAGTATGAAGCGGTATTTGATTTGTTCGCCAGTTTTAGCATTTGGCATACGCTCTAAGGCATCGGAACCAGTTTGATTTAAAGCGTCTGAAACCAAAGAAGTGCAATTGTTACTTAGCAATTTATAATCGCCAATTACGTGGGCATTTGGACTGCCTTTATAATCGCCTTTGTTTGGAGTTGTCTGCGAAGAATTAAATTTTGCATTAAGATTTTTAAAAACGGCTTCATCAGTTACATCTAATACCTGATATACATTCATTCCTGTTTTATTTTGCTTTGTGGTATTGTAAGCAATAGCATCCGCACCTTGAAGTTTTAGTAATACTCCCGGTCCATTTGAAATCATATTTATACCATGCCATTCCTCGTATGTTCCAGCAGTCAGCCCCCGTACTTCTTTATCTATCAATATTTTAGCCTCCATTTTTCGTGCGATGGCTTGTATACTCTTTGGGCATTTTAGGTCTGAGCGTTGTCTGTGGAAATGCCCAATGTGCATGCAATCAGGCTGAGAGCTCATTGATAATATTTTTACCAATACTATACTTTTTACCCTTTATTGTTATAATTTGAGTTCGTTTTTTTAAAAAATCAATTATAATATTATAATATTCCTTTAAATTAGTAGTAGCCTGAAATTCTTCGTGTGAATTATGATGAATATAAAATGGATAAAAATGAATATCCATTCTTTTATATTTAACATTTGCATCTTCAGCAAATCCTATATAAAAAGCTAAATTAATATATGGACCTCCTTTCCTTTGAATAATTGAAAATGCAGATTCGCTCAAAAATTCATTATGCTCTAAAATAATTGGCTCAAAAGTAAAGAAATCTGAAATTATGAAATATCTAACTGTTATACTTTCAATAGAATACAACAATTCTGAAGAACTCTCTATGATGGTATAATTGTTTGTTTTGTAACTTCGGTTTGGTATAAAAATTCCTTTATTAGATTTAATAAAATCGAACAAATCTGCTCTATCACTATCATTTATATAAAAACTTTTTTCAGCCATTTTAATTACCTCCAACCTTGTGAGTTTCATTAGGAATACCTAAACGTTTGTATTCTTCCTCTCTTTTTTGATTTCTTGTACTATTAGGTCTTCGTTCAGCCTCATAAACCTTTTCTGTTTTACCTGTTTTTGGGTCTACCACTTGTACATCAGGCTTTCTGGTTGAGCCCTCTGTTTGTATTTTCTTTTCTGTAACAATATCTTTGAATGGATTCTCTGCTTCTGCTTTTTTTGTTAACTCTTTAACTTTTTCCTGATGGTCCGGTTTACCTTTGGAACCATATGGATTAGGTGCTTTATTTGCAGCTTTTTGAGCATTATTAGCTTTATCCGCAACTTTCCCAGCATCCATCGCCTTGTCAACAGCTTTCGCTGTCTGTTTTGCTCCAGTTCCATAGCCACCACCTGGCATAATTGTACCCAAAACAAAACCACCAGCAGCAGCCCATTTTTCACCTGTACTTGCCTTCGGGTCAATTATTGTTGTCCCTGTTTCATAAGCATCGTAAATTGCCAAGCCTACTTCAACTGCAGCCCAAACCAAACACCAAGGACAACGACCATCTGGGTCTGTCCAGTAAATTGGGTTATTTCCAGCATAGTGATATGGTGTTAAGCCAATTTGTGTTGGATGATCAGCCAATGGGTCGGGAGAAATCCAACGACTTACTACATCGGGTTGGATTGTTTCGTCTTGACAGAGGTTTTCTGAATCAACAAAGGCGACAATTTCCCTTGATTTTGTGTTGTACAGAACTGAACCAATATGAACTATCGTGTCGTTGTCGAAAAACTCATTGAATTGTCCTTGACTTAATGTTGCAATTTTTGGCGTATAGCCATACTCGACAAAAGGGTTTTGAGCTTTTGCACCAATTAAGCCGAATAAAACGGCGGTGATTATTAACAGCTTTCTCATATTATTTCGTTATGGGTTTAAAATTAATAATTTCTTTGTTTTCATACTTATTCCGTTCTTCTTTTAGCAGTAAAAGCCAATCCATGTAAATATTTTCGGGCATTGCTCTATAGCCCAAATCATGGATTTTACTGTATTCTGCTGTCATTTCCGAAAAAATCTGTTTTGCTTCGGGCAATGTCAAAATATCCTGTGGATTTTTTGTGTTGTGCTTTGCCATTAACTGGTCAAATTTTTTCTTCTTGGTTTCGGCTTTTAAAAGCAAAGCATTTATGTAGTTCGGATAATATTTTAATGTTGCATCGCAACATTTCAAAACAAAATCAAGGTCGGCGGTATCTTCAAGTTTCCGTTCATAACCTTTTGCAAGGTCTGTCATGCACAAAGCAATGGTTTGTTTGTCACTCAATGCTTCCATGTAAAGTTTGTTTACGATTGCATCCAAGTGAATGTAACCCGAAGCCATTAGCCAAGCATCTATTGGGAAAACTCCGCTTGTAAGTTCGGTATTGTACCAACCGTTTGCCTTGTTTTGAAGTTTTATATACATGTGGTTTGGGGCTAAAGAAATGTATGCTTTTGCTCCAATTTCATCGGCTATGATTTTGTAAAGTAGTGGAAACGAATGACAATTCCCTTTTTTCGTGTCTAAAAGTTTTGAAATAAACATGTTTGACCATTCCTTGTTGCCCCAAATATCATTGAAATCATAGGTAAAAGGCGGAATATGAATAATGGTATTAGAATCAATCAAGATGGGGATTGAATCTTTTAGAACGCTATAAATTGCAGCATGTTTTCCAACTTCTTCCCTGTCGGGCAAATTATAAACAAGCTCACGGGAAGTAATTAATTGCCTTGCCAATTCTGATGCAAATGTAATCCGTTTATCAAATTGCCCCCTGTCGAGAGAGTTTGAAAAGTAAGCATTCTCGACAATAAATACAGCTTCTTTCAAACTTGCAGAGCAAGTTTCATCGAGTATGCAATTTAGTTTTTGAAATGCTTGTTCGTAAATTTCTTGTTCAGTCTGCGATAACGAGTTTAAGCAAATAGCGGTTAGTAATATGGTAAAATATTCCTTCATCGTTTGATTTCTACATTTTTATTCAAATTCAAAAATAACTGATCGTTTTCCTGTTTCTGTTTGGCTTCGTTCAATGCACCGAGCCATTTTTCATAGGCATCGGCTGGCATATTCTCGTAACCCAAATTATCAATCATGCCATATTGCTTGTTCCTTGCAATAAATATTTCCCTTGCATCAGGATATTGGATAAGGATTTGACTGTAATTCTGTTCGTTAATACCCAACTGGTTTTCAATGTACCTGAATCGTAAAGTCAGGTAATCGGCTTTTACCATTTGGGCATTTATATTGTTCGGGTCTAATTCAATGGCTAGGTTTATAACTGTTTCCACAAATGAATCGTAGCAATATTTTACTGCGTAGCCTTTTGCTAAACCGAACAAATAATGTGAAAGCAATTGTTTGTCGGATAATGGTTGCATGAAAATTTTGTTTTGAAGTGCTTCGGCTTTAATATATCCAGATTGCAAAACAAAAGCATCGGTGGTGAGCATTCCGTTTGTGAGTTCAATGTTATGCCACTTGCCGTTGTCTTCTTGAAATTTTATGTAAGTATGATTGGGCGAGTATGCTAATTGTGCTTTTGCTCCGATTTCTTTTGCCAAAATCAGGTAGAGCAATGGCAAAGAATGGCATTGACCCGAATTTGTCCGTAAAACCTTTTCTACAAACATGTTGCTCCAATCTTCATTTCCCATGTAATCGTTAAAGTCATATTTGAATGGCAAATGGCGAAGATTTTTTGAATTGATTTCTAAAGTGTCTGCGAAAAACTGGTAAAGTATCAGGTTTTTAGAAAGGTTGCTGTTTTTATTGTACCCCAACTCTTCCATTTTCCAATTCAAGAATTGGGTTATTTGCCCGATTACTTTATCAAAACTTTCATATTTGCCTTGGTTTTCATAGTAGGCATTTTCCACGATAAAGTTGGCTTCTTTAACGCTGAATGTTTTCTCACCCGAAGCCATTTTAGATAATTCAGAAAACGCTGTCTGATAAACGGAAGCCCCTGAAACCGAAGAACAAGGCGGTAAATAGTATCTGACATTTGTCATTCCGCTACTTGGTTTATTTATCTCGTAGTTAATCTCCTGCAATTGTTGCTGTCGGTTTTGTTGGGTTTGCTGGGCTTTTTTATATTGGTCAGTCCCCGTGTTTGTTGACGTTGTTGGTTTGAAATTTGGAATCAGGTTATTGTTCGAGTTTGGTGTCCACGGTTGCGGAACTTGTTGAAAATTCTGGAATGTCGGTGTCGGAATTGTCGGAATCTGTCCGAGAGTTTTTATTGTCAATAATCCAGTCAGTGCGATGGTCAGTCCGAGCGTTGGTAAAAAATCAAGTATTTGGCAAGCGAAGTTGACGCCCGTGCTTTGGGGCTTGACAATCTCTTGCTTTGTGTGTTGGCATTTATTTCTGTCCGTTCGTTTCATACTGTGTCTTCGTCTTTTTAATATGCTGTCTAACAAGATGTATTCTCAATTACTTCTATTTCCCATTCCGTAGCAATACTCAACCAATTACGGGTCAAAACCTTCCAATCCGGAACAAAACAGGTCTGGAGGGTAAGTCCGGTTTCATATAACCAAAACAAATCTACAAAAATTAAACTTCAGAATGTATTGTGATTAAAATTTAGGAGGTTCCTCGCTGCGCTCGGAATGACGACCCCCGTAGATCATCATAAAGTAGCGTCCCTCAGGAGTC
>CAYXQZ010000123.1:5367-8906 GCA_964466415.1 uncultured Paludibacter sp. | reverse complement strand
CCTTTGCGTAAATCTTCGTTTTGTTCACATGCTTTTTCCCAACCTAGGTTGGCCAACTTTACAGCATAAGGTAGTGTAGCATTGGTGAGTGCAAGCGTTGAAGTAAATGGCACAGCACCAGGAATATTAGCAACACAATAATGCAGAATCCCATCCACTTCGTAAACAGGTTCGGCATGTGTTGTAGGGCGAGCGGTTTCGAAACAACCACCTTGATCAATGGCAACATCAACCAATACTGAGCCTGGCTCCATAAGTTTAAGCATTTCGCGGGTAATCAAATGCGGCGCTTTTGCTCCTGGAATAAGAACGGCCCCTATAACCAAATCGGTTGAAGGTAAAAGTTGTTCAATATTGTATTGCGACGACATTAATGTATCCACATTAGCTGGCATTATTTCGCTCAAATAGCGCAAGCGAGGCAACGAAATATCAGCAATAGTAACATGTGCACCCAATCCAGCTGCCATAAGAGCTGCTTGTGTACCTACAATTCCTCCACCCAATACAAGCACATTAGCGGGTTTTACTCCCGGAACTCCACCGAGCAAAATCCCTTTGCCACCTTTTGGTTTTTCGAGGTATTTGGCACCTTCTTGTATGGACATGCGTCCAGCTACTTCGGACATTGGAATAAGCAATGGTAATGTACGATTACTTTCAACTGTTTCGTAAGCTAAACACACAGCCTTACTGGCAATCATGGCCCGAGTTAATGTTTCGTTGGAAGCAAAATGGAAGTAGGTAAATAACAATTGGTTAGGACGTATCAAATCGTACTCTACTGCTATGGGTTCTTTCACCTTCATTATCATGTCGGCTATTTGAAACACTTCGTTGGCAGTGGCTAAAATGGTTGCACCTGCACGAATGTATTGATCGTTGCTGAACCCACTATTTACGCCTGCATTATTCTCGATATAAACGGCATGACCGTTTTGAGTCATTATTTGAACTCCGGATGGAGTAAGGGCAACGCGACTCTCGTTGTTTTTAATTTCTTTTGGAACTCCAATTTTCATTTTCAAATTGATTTAAAGTTGAATAAAATCGACGGTAAAAATACATCTTTAATTTTAAATTACAACAATATTTCAATAAAAAAGTTTCAAATCGTGATATATTTTTCTATATTACTGTTTTACAAATACATAGTTACAATAAAAACTGTAAGTAACAAACACAATCCACAACCTTATTTGCTACTAAATTCGCTATTATTTAGCTAATAAAGTCATTTTTTTAATATATAAATTACTTATACTTACAATTTGAAAGTATTTTACAATTTACTCGATTTACAAATATCAAGGAGTAAATTTTCGATTTTGGCTGTTACTTCTTTGGAACTTCCATTGGCATTATTTACCAAAATGGCAAAAGCGTAAGTGCGGTTTTTGTATTCAATATATCCGGCATAACTTTTAACACGAGCTATAGTACCACTTTTAGCATGTACTTTTCCTTGCAAAACGGTGTTTGCCAGAAAGTTTTTCAACGTACCATTTGTACCCGAAACTGGTAAGCTATTGTAAAATACAGTTGCACTGGCACTTTTTGTTTTCATGTAAATGAGCATATTCACATAAAAATTGGCCGATACAGCATTTGTTGGCGAAAGACCCGAACCATCGTTCTGAAAAAGTTCATCAGTTGAGATTCCTTTATCTTTCCAAAAATTCTGAATTTTCACAGTGGAAGCATTATTACTTCCAGCCGAATTAGGCGTTACGCTGAGTTGTTTAAATGTGTATTCGGCAAAATGATTGTTGCTATTTACATTAATTTCCTTAATTACATCGGATAAAGGTGGCGATAATTGTTTATAAATCAGAATTTTCGACTTAGGGTTTTCCATTTTTACAAGCGCATTTCCCCTAACTTGAATATCTGCGTCCGTTAGTGCCTGTTTAAAATCGGCTGCAAGCAAAACAGCAGGGTGCGGAATATCACCTTTAATAAAAAAATCAGTTTTATTGGCCGGAATCTCGCCATAAATACTCCGATTATACTCGTAAGGAGCACCATAAATATAGGCATTATCCGATTTTGTATCCGTACTTTTTACAAAATTAGTAAACTGCAAAGCATTTATCACAGGCTCTGTACGTAGTATTTGAGGAGTGCTATCCAATTTACCCGAATTGAAATACAATTTATATGTATTGTCCAAATAAGAAATGGAATGAATTCCAGGCGCATAATAATTACCCATATCTTCCCACGTCCATCGGGGATTAATAACCTGACGTTCAAGACAGTATTCGCAAGCAATAATACTTCCAGCAATTCTTTTAATCCCTGCCTTTTTTACAGCATCGACCCACACAGGCAAAAAGCTTTTTTCACCCACTTTTTCGGAGCCTAAAGTTGGGTCACCGCCACCTTTAATATACAAATTCCCATCCAGAGTGCCATCAGGCTTTATTTCGCCATCAGTTTCCAATGTAGTTGCAAACTGAAAATTTTCGCCTAGCATTTCGAGCGCCGAAGCTGTGGTAACAATTTTCATTGTTGAAGCAGGAATCACAGATGAATGTGAATTAAACTCCTCAATTGTTTTACCACTAGCCACATCCTTAACCAATAAACTAATATTGGCATAACGCAACATGGTGTTATTTCTGAAATTAGTAATTGCTTGTTGCCCTGAGCACAACAATGTAAGCGTGCTAAGCAATAGTATTATGGTGTGTCGTATCATATTTTATTTTTTTATTTGCAAATATAATAATTTACTAGAGTTTCAAATAGAAATCCTGAAGCATTTTGCTAAATTCGGGTGAATATTCATGACGAGTACCAGATTCGATAATCAAACTCGTATGATTACAAATACATTGTTGCATGCTAAACTCTAACAACAAACGCTTTGCTGCTGCTGTAGGAGTTGGAAAAACCTGAATATATTGCGTACAATGCAAACCAATTTGCTGAGCATAAGCCACAAACAAATCACCTTCGGCTACTGGTAAAATTACAACTAACTTTCCATTGGGATTCAGCAAATTCATTGCGGCATTACAAATTTCGTGATGAAAGTCAGCTTCCGTATGGCGCGCCAACGTCCGTGACACATTAGGTGTACGAAGCGAATTATTGAAAAATGGCGGATTGGAAACAATTAAATCAAATTTATCAGCACACGATTTTTCAAAACTAGCTAGCGACGATTCAATGACTTGAATTCTACTTGGCCAAGGAGAATTTGCCACATTTAGCAAAGCCTGACTAACAGCATCTTTATCAATATCGATAGCAGTAATTTGAGCATCGCTTCGTTGTGCCAGCATCAATGCTATTAAGCCGGACCCAGTGCCAATATCCAGAATTGTTTCAGTATTTTCCACATCGGCATATCCACCTAGCAACACACCATCGGTACCCACTTTCATGGCACATTTGTCGTGAAAAACCGTAAATTGCTTAAAGCTAAATGATGGAGCTCCCATACATTATCGTCGGCCTTGGTTTGACGATGAAGGTGCTGGAGAAGCACTCCTTGTTGAAGGAGCAGGTGAAGAACTCCTCATTGAAGG
>CAYXQZ010000123.1:2704-5267 GCA_964466415.1 uncultured Paludibacter sp. | reverse complement strand
GCTCCTTGAGTAGATGAACGAAACGAACTCACATTACCAGCAGGGTTTGTTGACCGAACTGCTCCTGGAGTCACTGCTGAACTACGCGAAGTATTAGGCTGTGTTTGATTAGACTCAGTACTTGCTCTTGGTGATTGTGACTGCCTGTACTCTTCAGGTGTACGATTTGGTTGGCTTGTTGCTTGTCGCACATCGCTCGATTGAAACGAAGAACGATCATAGCGTTTATTTTTCAAGATCGATTGCTGATTGTCATTCAAAATCCGCGACATTTCAACTTCTTTGTCTTTAATACGTTGTATGGCTTCAATTCGGGTATTGGATATTTTTCGAGCACGCGCATATTTCAAATTTAATTCATGAATTTGGCGAGCTTGCTCAGCATTTAATTTAAGTTCCTGCTGCATTTTTTCGGTTTGCATTGCTGCTTCCTGTTCAGGTGTACGCTCAGGCACAACCGTACTCTCCTGATTATAAGCAACATCAGCAATAGCAAGCAAAAGCAATAACATTATGAATTTCAATAACTTCACGAATAGTATAATTTATTTTTAACCACCTGAAACTCGAACAATCACCGTGCCACAAAGTGTTAAACCTAATATTAATTGACAATACATTACTATTTAAAATGCATTCAACACCTACAAAAGTAATACATCAAGCTATAATTGCCAAATAGCTTTTGAATATTATAAACGAATTGAATAAAAAATGAATTTAAATTCCATAAAATATTTATCTTTGTACTTACAAAATTCTAAACACATAAGAAAATGACACAAATACAACATCGAATTGAAGCATTACGCTCAGCAATGAAAAACGAAGGCATTGCTGCCTGTATAATACCCGGCACCGACCCACATGCAAGCGAATACATAGCTGATTATTGGAAAGAACGCGAATGGATAAGTGGATTTGATGGCTCAGCTGGCACAGTGGCATTTACACTCCATAAGGCTGGATTGTGGACCGATTCACGCTATTTTCTACAAGGCTCTGAGCAATTAGCTGACACTGGTATAAGCCTTATGAAACAAGGTTTGGCCGATACACCCGAATTAATTACATGGATTTGCAGCGAGCTAAAACCGGGCGAAAAAGTGGGCGTAAATGCGCAAATGTTTTCGGTAAATGCATATACCGCCATGAAAAACGAGCTGACTGCCAATGGCATACAATTGGTATCGGTAGATTTAATGCAACTTGTTTGGACCGAAAGACCAGCATTGCCACAGCATCCATTTTATGTTTTTGATGTAAAATACAATGGCAAAAGGGCTGCTGATAAATTAAAAACGCTCCGTACCGAAATGGCAAAAGCCAATGCCGACTATGTGGTTTTATCGGCCCTTGATGATATTGCATGGCTTTATAATATTCGCAGCAATGATGTGACATACAACCCAGTGGTAATTGCTTATTCGGTAATAAATGCTCAACAAGCTACTTTGTATATCGACGAAAATAAATTGACTCCCGAGACTAAAGCTTATTTAGCAGCCGAAGGCATTGATACTGCTGATTATTTATCTATTTACACCCAATTAAAGGACATTCCACAAGGTAAATCGGTACTTATTGATGGTGCAAAATTAAACCAATCGTTGAAAGAAGCATTACCAATAAATTGCCCGATACGCAATCAGATGTCGCCAGTTTTTAAACTGAAAAGCATTAAAAACCAAACCGAAGTAGAAGGCATACGCATTGCTATGATTAAAGATGGTGTAGCATTGACCCGCTTTTTTATGTGGTTGGAAAATAATATAGAAAGCGGAAAACTTACCGAAATGTCGATTTCGGATAAATTATACGAGTTTAGGAAGGCGCAAGAAAATTTAGTAGGCGAAAGTTTTGGCACTATTGCAGGCTACAATGCGCATGGTGCCATTGTGCACTATCGCGCCACCGAAAATTCGGATGCAACACTTAAACCTGAAGGCATTTTATTGCTCGATTCGGGTGGTCAATACCTCGATGGTACGACTGACATTACACGCACCATAGCACTTGGAGAGGCTACACGCGAACAAAAAAGCGAT
The DNA here is from genome assembly GCA_964466415.1 of uncultured Paludibacter sp. GTDB lineage: Bacteria > Bacteroidota > Bacteroidia > Bacteroidales > Paludibacteraceae > Paludibacter. Next base: position 3,219 of record CAYXQZ010000123.1, on the reverse strand, counting down.
TTCACACTGGTACTCAAAGGACATATAGCACTTGCAAAAGCCATTTTCCCATCAGGCACACGCGGCTCGCAACTCGATATTTTGGCCCGTAAAGCATTGTGGGATATGGGATTAAATTACGGACATGGCACTGGACATGGCGTTGGGCATTTCCTGAACGTGCACGAAGGTCCTCAAAGCATACGCATGGATGAAAATCCAGCAATTTTGCAGGCGGGAATGATAATTTCGAATGAGCCGGGCATGTATCGCACTGGTGAGTATGGAATTCGCACCGAAAATCTGATTCATGTAATACCTGCAACCACTACCGAATTTGGCGATTTTCTTGAGTTCGAAACACTTACATTATTCCCAATCGACCGCAATTTAATGGAAATAATGCTGATAAACGAAGAAGAAAGTGAATGGATTGACGATTATCATCGCAAAGTATTCGAATCGCTTGCTCCACATTTAAGCATGGATGAGCAAATTTGGCTAAAAAACAAATGTATGCCGATTTACGATTTGGT
>CAYXQZ010000123.1:0-2604 GCA_964466415.1 uncultured Paludibacter sp. | reverse complement strand
TTTTATTTTATTCTGAAACTGATGTAAAGAGTAGTAACAGTATAGATCAAAACCATTACTATCCAGCTATTTGACTCAGTAAACATAAAATAAGTGGCAATACCCAAAAACAAGGACGAAATAAATCCCATGCGATAGAGGCGTTGAACATTTCTATCTTTATCCTGCTGGTTATAAGCCAAAATAGCATGATAAGCAATTAAAGTAATTGCTCCCAACGCAAAAAGAAATTCAACATACTCTATTTTGTAATAGGCAAGTATCGAAGCCACAAATACAAAAATGGCTCCTGCAGGAAATAAGCTATTTATAAACGTTTTATTTATCATTTAATGTGTTTTTAATCCTCTTTTATTATAAAAATTTCTTCACCCCTATTACGCATAAAATACTTCTCACGTGCAAATTTCTCCAAATATGCATCGTCTTTTTGTAACTTATTGAGCAATTGTTTGTTTTTAGCAATTTCGTCCTCGTAGTACTTACGTTCCAATTCCATTTCCTTGATTTTTTGGTGCGTTTTCCAACGACTTATCAAACTATAATGATCGAAAAAAGTTATATACACACCAAAAGCAATGAGCACAATTATATACTTATTGAACAATACCGATTTTATCAGCTTAAAAATTTTGGCAAAAAACGATTTGAAACTCATAAATAATTGATTTATTAATAGTCCGAAACTGATTTACAAAAGTACGAAAAATTTGGAAAGGATAATTTTTAATAAAAAAATATTTTGTTGAAAAACTTCTTGAACTTTTGAGTATATTTGCACTGCTAAGAAAAAAAGAAAATTTGATGGATAATTTTATTGTATCGGCTCGAAAATACAGACCCTCGACATTTAAGTCAGTTGTTGGACAACAAGCACTTACTACTACCCTAAAGAATGCCATTTCGGGAAGTCATTTGGCACACGCTTATTTGTTTTGCGGCCCACGTGGAGTAGGAAAAACTACTTGCGCACGTATTTTTGCCAAAACCATCAACTGTCTTAACCTCACTGCCGACCACGAAGCATGTAATACCTGCGAATCGTGCGTGGCTTTTAACGAACAACGATCCTACAATATTCACGAACTGGATGCTGCTTCGAACAACAGTGTCGACGATATTCGTTCGCTTATTGACCAAGTGCGCATTCCGCCACAAATTGGCAAATACAGTGTTTATATTGTGGATGAGGTTCACATGCTATCGTCAGGAGCTTTCAATGCGTTTCTTAAAACGCTCGAAGAACCGCCATCACATGCTATGTTTATATTAGCAACTACCGAAAAACACAAAATAATTCCTACTATATTATCGCGTTGTCAGATTTATGATTTCTCGCGCCTGACAGTGGCCGATACCGTAGCTCATTTACAATACGTGGCCAGTCAGGAAAATGTGACTGTTGACATAAATGGATTAAATATTATTGCTCAAAAAAGCGATGGAGGTATGCGCGATGCCTTGTCCATTTTCGACCAATTGGTTAGTTTTTGCGGAAACAACATTACTTACCAAGGAGTTATCGACAATTTGAACGTGCTTGATTATGAGTATTATTTCAAGTTGGTAGATGCATTTTTAGCCGGCGAGGTTAGTAACTCGCTCCTAATTTTCAACGATGTACTTAACAAAGGCTTTGATGCACATCACTTTATAACCGGATTGAGCTCGCACCTACGCGATATTTTGGTAAGTAAAGATGCCGCTACGCTCGAATTGCTCGAAGTGGGTAATGATATTCGGAAACGATACGAAGTACAAGCGCAAACCTGTAGCGCTGATTTTTTATTTATGGCTTTAAAAATTGCGAACGACTGCGATTTGGATTACCGTATAAGTAAAAACAAACGATTATTGGTAGAGTTAGCTCTTATTCGGTTATGTCAGCTGAATGATGAAAAAAAAAAAGCTTACTAATTGACGAAAAGCCATTTCCGATTTTAAAAATCAATGTGGCTACGGATAATCCTTTCGAAACCACTGAAGCACAACCTGATTTACAAAAGACCATTCACATTAAACCAAGTGTTACAACTGAGCCAGTTGCAGCAACAACAAGTGTAGTTTCGGCACCCAAGCCTGCACCTATTGGTGTGCGTCCGCAATCAATATCAATTATTAAACCAAAGCAAGTTGAAGTAACAAAAACATATTCGGAGCAAAAGGAGATAATAGAACAGATTTCAACCACCAACGCATTTACCGACGAAGATTTTATAAAAGCCTGGAGCACATTTATTAACACATTGCCCGTTGAGAAAAAAGTAGGATTTACCAACCTCGACTTACCTGTTCGCAAAACGGTTTCGAATTTTGAAGTACTTGTAAATAATGTAATGCAAGACAATGAAATAAACCGCCTATTGTCCGATGCTGTTCAATTTATACGTAAACAACTCAGCAACACCAACATTAGTATTGCTACCAAAATAGCCGAAGAAAGCGAAATACAACGCAGCCTTACTCCCGAACAACGTTACAACGAAATGGTTGCCAAAAATCCGCAGTTGGAGCAATTTAGAAAAATGCTAAGTTTGGAAATTGATTAATTATTTATACTCAACATCTATATGATAATCCCATTTATCAAAGTAGATATTGCCA
>CAYXQZ010000122.1:7836-8955 GCA_964466415.1 uncultured Paludibacter sp. | reverse complement strand
GTTTTGGTATGATCAAATTGACTGGGATATTTAAACGAATAAAACGCATTTGCACCATACGATTTTTGTTGATAAGCCAATTGTAAATCAAATTTACCAGCCGATACAGTGTTTAAAGTAGTATGCGAAAATGCGTTGAGAATTTTATAATCGGTATTGCTGATATAGCCATCGCTGTTTTTATTCGAGAAGGACGCGAAACTGGCAATTTTTTTATTTCCCCAATTACCCGAGATATTTTGAGTAAATGTACCGTAACTTCCAGCAGTGAGTTGTGCCGCTGCACTTTTAATAGTTTTGCCGTTGGTAACTATATTTATTGCCCCGCTAAAAGCATTTGGACCATAAATACGAGCTGCAGACCCTTGAAGAAGTTCTATACGTGCAATATCCGACAATTCAATCGGAATATCGAGGTTGTAATGGCCTGTTTGTGGGTCGGTAATATTTACACCATTGAGCAATACCAACACCTGATCGAAAGAGCCGCCACGTATACTAATATCCGATTGTGTACCTCCTACCCCACGGTTACGAATATCCACTCCCGATAAAGTTTCGAGTAAATCGTCGATACTCTGAAGTGGCATTTTTTCGATTGTTTTACGATCGATAATGGTAAGCAACCTGCCAGAGCTTGAATGTAACTGATAAAGAGCTGCATTAACACCTATTTCGCGCAAATCAATTTGCAAACTGTCGGTTTTTTCTTGCGAAAACGATACTGAAATAATAAGACTGAAAAGAAATCCAATTACTAATTTTTTGTTCATAAAAGTATAAAATAAAAAAACGGTTGAATCAGATTACACTCTGAATCAACCGTTTGGTTTGTTTCTTTATTAAATTTTGCTCGTAAGCACGCGCAGTTTTATCGTTAGTTGTATTAACAATGATAATATTTTCTATTTTGTTCGAATTTAATACTACTTCAGCAATATCAGTTTCGCTTTCGTGTTCAGCAAAATCAGTTGCAGGAGCTAAAACCACTTGCGTATTGGCTGATTTATGCGCTGACTTTGCACTCACAGAAACAGCCAAAACACCAATTGTAACAGCATAAGATAAACTTACAAACACTGCATAGCCTGCACGACTCCAACGACGGAAACGTAACGA
>CAYXQZ010000122.1:5449-7736 GCA_964466415.1 uncultured Paludibacter sp. | reverse complement strand
TTCCTGATAAATACCGATTTATTTAAGCGACCAATCCAAACATCGGTAAAGATAGTAGGAATGCTGTCGCGACCACCAATCAATATAATATTCTTATTGTTATCAACCACCACCGATTGATTAAAACGACGCTCGTATTTACGATATCCATAAAGTGTAGAATCGTTCTTCTGAAAAGGAAAAGTCATTCGGATGGTCATTTTGGTTGAATCAATGTCTTTCCAGCTAAATCCTTCGTCGGCCGATTGCATAAAGAGTAATGAGTGAAGAGTTTCGTTGTTATCAACACCACCAAACATCAACAATTTATCTTCGTAATTTACCAACGACACTCCGGTACGATAACCAAAAGTTGTATTTTCTTTGCTAAAATCGAGCCAATTAATTCCATCTTCGGACGACCAAACTGAGTTTTGAATCACTCCATTTTTATTAAATCCACCAGCCACAAGCACTTTTGGTTGCTTTGTTCTCGAAGCAAATGCAACAGCACTGTATCCACCCACTGGAAAATTATCATTCAATGTGGTCGATACTTCAGTCCAATTTACACCGTCGGCACTAGTAGCCAAACGATACTTCGAATCTGATTTTGATTGAATAATAGCCCAAAGTTTTGTTTTAAATTCGAATAGCAAGTTTTTAAAGGTATACAACGAAGTGCTAGGTTCAAGTTTTGTCCAGTCTACACCATCTTCGCTCGTATATATAAATGTATCGTTATGAATAAGATACATTTTGTTTTTGAATGTAACTATATTGGCTAGCAATACATTATCGGGTAATTTATCCACTATTACGCGAGTGCTCCAGTTAGTACCATTTGTTGAGGTATAAAGCGAAGTAGTTAAACCAGTGCTCGTGAAAAAATAAATTTTATTATTCAGAAATATAGCCTTTTGAATATTTCCAGGATGATCGTAAATTCCTGACACTGCTTTGCGCCATTGGTATAATTCGGGATCTACTTTGTGTACATTTACTTTAATTTTATAAGTCTTATAGGCTTTTTGGTCGGTAGCTTTGTTGCTAACTTTATATACACTATTAAAATCCAATGTATCCTTACCACTCAATGCTATTGAATCCTTAAATTGACCCAACTCATTATTACGGTAAACATAAGCTACATACGTGCTATAAAACGAAAAACTTGGAATTACTTTATCAATTTTAGTTCCAAAAGGCAAGGAGTCAACATTTACAATTATGGAATCAACGCCATCGAATTCGGAAACGGTAAATACAGCTTGTGAAACATTAGGGCTAGTAGCGTCACCAGCCGAAAAACGTAATGAAACAAAGCGAGCATTGTTTGAAGTTGCAACAGGGTCGGAGTCAAGCCAATCACAAGCAGTAAAAGTAATTGATAATAAAACAGTTATAAGGAGTTGAAAAGGATAAAATCTCATGGTAATATTTCAAATTGTAAATTAGCTTACAAAGTTAAAAACAAATTAGTGCCTTTAAATCAGTTAAGCTAAGATTTATTGTTTTTTAATTTTTAAAAACAATGTTCTGTTGTCTACGCCAATTCAACCACAACCGGACAATGATCCGAGTGAATTACATCGGCTAATATCGATGCAGCAACTAATCGCTGTCGAAGTGGTTCACTAACCCAATGATAATCAATGCGCCAGCCAACATTTCGGAAACGAGCACCACCACGATAACTCCACCAACTGTATTTTTCGGCACTTTTATCAAAAACTCGAAAAGAATCAATCATTCCAGTAGCTTCGTACCTATCCAACCACTCGCGCTCTTCGGGCAAAAAACCCGAAACACCTATTTGGCGCTGTGGATTATTAATATCAATGGGTTTATGACAAATATTATAATCGCCACATACAACTAAATTGGGGCGCGTTTTGCGCACTTCCTCAACAAAAGGCAGAAATGCCTCTAAAAAATCCATTTTAAAAGCTTGGCGCTCATCGCCCGACGAGCCCGAAGGAATATAAACGCATATAACCGACAAATCGCCAAAATCAGCACGAATAACACGACCTTCGGCATCGTAACGAGGATGATTCATGCCCACAACCACATTATCAGGTGCTTGTTTTGTAAGTATGGCCACACCACTATAGCCTTTTTTCTCAGCTGAGTGTAGGTACGAAGTATAACCTAATTCAGCAAAAAGCAGTGTGTCAATTTGGTCGTGTTGAGCTTTAGTTTCTTGTAAACAAAGCACATCCGGATTTTCTGTCCGCAACCAACCCTGAAAATCTTTTGAAAGTGCAGCACGTATGCCGTTTACATTATAGGATATTATTTTCAT
>CAYXQZ010000122.1:3032-5349 GCA_964466415.1 uncultured Paludibacter sp. | reverse complement strand
GGTTTGCCTATTTTGATGGTAAATTGTTTGTTTTTTTGTTTGAACATTTCATTAGGTAAGTACATCATTTCGATATTGAATTTTATACCTAAAAATTTTCGCAAATTGGCTAAATTATAGAAGAAGTTAGAATTACGACCATTAAAATATACTGGAATTACATCGCGTTTATACTCTACAGCTTTGGTTATAAAGTTCTTTTTCCATTCCAAATCGCAAATTTCACCTTTGGTTTTGCGCGAACACATGCCTGCAGGGTAAGTCACCAAATTATTTTCCGACTCGTAAAGCTGTTGCATCATTTCGGCATGCCCTTTAGCCTGACTACCAAATTTATTTACAGGAATAAACATCTCTTTCATAGGCGTGAGAAACATCATCAAATCGTTCGAGAAAAATCGAACTCTACCATCGTAATGTTTACCAATAACATAACCTGTAGCTATTCCATCGAGTCCACCAAGTGGATGATTGCTTGCAAAAATATAACGACCATCTTTTGGCGGCAAGTTTTCTTCGCCCTCCACTTTAAGTTTGATTCCCAAATAATTAAAAGCCGCTTCGATAAAATCGAGGTTCTTCAAATCGGGATTTTCTTTGAAAAACTGATTAAATTCATCTTCGTGCACTATACGGCGCAAATAATTAACCAAAAATTTCGGAACTTTAGTTTTGGATGCTCTCGTTTTTAATACGCCGGCAACATCTATTTTTATAATGTTATTCTCTGACATGTATTGCTTATGGTTTGTTTTAAATGCAAATTTACAACAAAATGTTCATTTTTTCAAATTCCAATTTTTATCGCAGTATTGAATTTGGTAATGTTGTATTATGTTTTGATCAAAATCAGCTTCGGTAAGTACGTTAGTTTCGAAATAAATGCTAGACTGGAATATAAATTGATTCATAAACTCGTTTCTGTTAATTTGAATATTGTTTTTGATTTTTAAATAATCACAGATATTCGTTGTTTTGCTTCGTACGGACTTGGTAGCTTTTACGGAATCATCAATCACATTTGCATTCAAAGCCTTGGCAAGTTGCTCTAAATCAGCATCAACTAGCAATGTACCATGATGCAAAGTGCGGTTTTTACGAATTTGCGATGCTGTACCACTAATTTTATAAACATTTTCTAGCCATAAATCTTTGCGAGTGCCAATGGTGGCATCCACTTGCATCGAACTTAAAATATGGACAATGGGCAACAAAAAATCGGCAGATAAATCATTATTTGAATTGCTTTTATTGCCTAAAAAACTAAAATTCAGATTGCCGGCATCATGATAAACCGCTCCCCCACCCGATTTACGGCGAACAAGTTGAATATTCGTAGCAGTGCAAAAATCCAAATCCACTTCGTTTTGTACCGCTTGGTTTGAGCCAAGTATAACACATGGATTATTCACATAAAAAAGCAGAAATTCATCCTGAAATTCGGTGAATAAAAATTCTTCCAATGCCAAATTATAGCTTGCTGAAGTATTGTTGGAGCGAACAATTTTCAAAATAATAGTTTTTTTAATTCGGATTTGGTGCCGTTAAAAATATTGAAGTCGATATTCCCTTTTATGCCAGCCAATTTAAATTTATCGGTCGTTTGCCAAAATGTCCAATCGCAATTTGGTTTTTGTCGGTAGTCGCAAATCCAAAGCAAGTAATCAGTTTTTAGTTCACCCTCTAAATAATCTTCGTAATAATCATAATCACAATAAATTATAGGTTTACGACCCGATTTTGCTTTCACTGTTTTCAGGAAGCTGATTAACTCTCTCGAAACTATTTTGGCCGAAGGCATATTTTCGGCATATTCGGCATCGAGTACCAGAGGTAAATCACCATCCTGATACTTAGCCGTTTTTAAGAAGTGAAGTGCTTGCGCTTTTCCATTGGAACGGTACGAGAAAAAATGATACGAGCCAACAATAATGCCCAACTTGCGTGCATTTTTGTAATTCGATTTGTAAAGTCGATCGGCATGACTCGCCCCTTCGGAAGATTTTAGGAAAATAAAATGAGGTTTTTGGGTTTTAAGTTTTTTCCAATCAATTTCGGCTTGATGGTGCGACAAATCAATGCCCCAGACTTTCCCTTCAGCCTTAATTTGTTTATACGTAACATTTTTATAATCTTTGGCAGGTAAATAAAGTGAAAACAACACCAAAACTAAGCCCAATAATCTTCTGTAATGCATATTTAAACTAAAAATAAAATTATTAGCTACAAAAATAATTTTTTAAAGCCGATAAATATGCTTTAGCATTAAAAATAGCAGAAATTTTTCATTATTTTACGATGGAATTCCTTTTTGTTA
>CAYXQZ010000122.1:0-2932 GCA_964466415.1 uncultured Paludibacter sp. | reverse complement strand
ATCAAACGTTAATGAATTGGATTGAAAATGCTTTTCCGCCATCAAACTACCATTCAACGAATAGACTTGTGCTTTGTCGTTTTTAGAAATTGCACCAAGTATTTTAACCGTTATTTTATCCACATCTACATTGACTACAAAATTATCTTTACTGATTGCTTTGGTTTGTGGAATAGCAGTAGAAAAGTCTATTGCAGGAAACATTTCGAACCGAATTGAACTACTCCCACCCGAAATAGTGGCCGTTGTATTTATCAAACCAGTGGCTGAATTGGAAGTAGTGATTTGAATGGTATCGTTAGTAAGTATTTTGAACGAAGCACCAGCGGGCAGTCCTGATATATTGGTTATTCCTGGAATTTTAATTTTCGCAATATCATTTTGATATAAAGTGTAATGCGCATTAAGTCTGCCAATTGGACGCGCTTTTACGCTATAATAATAAGGCGAATTCACTTTTTTCAGCCACTTTACCAACAACACTTTTAGTTCTTGTGCTTTGGCCATTTCAGTAGTAGGTACAGGAGCCAGCTTTATAATGTTGACTTGTTCTAGACTATCTGTTTTCATATTATAAAAACCATCAATAGCCGTATTTTTACTCTCAGCTGTATGTGCAATCATCAATTTATGGTTTTCGGTGCGCACCATAAAGCCTGGAATTTTATCGTTATACCATTCTGAAACGGCAAAATAAGTGTCGGCTTTGTTGTAGGTATCTTCAATAAACGGACGTAATGATTTACCATCGCATTTGTAAGTTGGCAAATTCAAATAATCCTCAATAGTGGGACGAAGATCAATATTGTTAATAGGCACTGTAATTCGTTTACCTGCAGCAATTTTTGCTGGATAACGAATAATCATAGGCACACGCGCCGATTCGTCGTAGAAGTTATTTTTCGAATTCATACCGTGCGAACCAAGCATTTCGCCATGGTCGGCACAAAAAACTATCATTGTGTTATTCGTTAATCCTGATTCGTCAAGTTTTTTAAGAATCTCACCCAATTTATCATCAATTTCTTTCACCATTTCGTAGTAGCGAGCCACAAAAATCCGAAATGTTGACGGATTTTGAAAAGCACCCATTTTTGCAATACTATACGCATAATAAGGTGAATTTAATTCACTGGCTCGATAATAGATTGAAGAGGCACTATTTACAAAATAATTAGTTGGAAATGGCAAATTAGCCGGATTGAGCGAACCATAATACGGATCAGCTACCACAAAAGGTGGATGTGGTGGATCAAACGAACAATGAATGCTAAAACGCTTGCTTTTATTACGTTCAATTGCATCAATTACATTTATTGCATCCATACTAAGCATGGTGTGCTTAGCACTTATCAATACTTTACCAAATCGCTGAAAATCAGAAGTGGTAGTGAGTGTTGGGTCAATAACACGCGCATCCAAAGCATCGGGCATATAGTTTAATTTTCCATAACCACCCGTCAAAGCACCTGGTTGTGTTGGTGCTGTAGTTATTTTCAGTTCCGACTTCCACCATCTGGCATACTCATCTGATAAACCTAAACCCAACACGGAATGACTAGCCTTCCCTGCACAAGTTACAGGGCGATTAGCATAAATATATGCTTTTCGCTCGGGCGAATGCCATTTGCCGTAATATTCACAAGTATAGGCATTTTCGGCCAACACTTCATCATAAGTTTTGGTTTTAAAAATGGGTTCATTGCCTGTTATTAATGAACCAGTTTTTTCTTCGTAATCATAACCATTACCCCAAACACCTGTATTACAAAGACTATTGCCTGTGAGCATGCTGGCGCGTGAAGGTACGCTTACCGGACTTTGAGCATAAGCGCGCGTAAAAATGACACCTTCGGCAGCCAAACGGTCCATGTTGGGCGTCGAAATAATTTTGTTTCCCATGCAACTCAACGCATCGAACCGCAACTGGTCTGAAATAATAAAAATCAGATTGGGAGCATCGGCCGAAGCTTTCTCAACAAAATTTCGGGCATTAGCACTGAGTGCCGTAATACCTGAAAGTAGCAAAGGGAGTGATATGTGGTTATTTTTAAACATAATAAAATAAAATAAAATAAATGCCCCCTAACCCCCTAAAGGGGGAATTAAAAAGCGAATCTCAAACATCCAATTTTCAAACCTCAAACTTTCAAACCTCAAACTTCAAATTTTCAAACTTTCAAACTCTCAAATTTTATAACTACTTCCTCTCCGGCATCTTTTTCGTAAACGGTATTTCTTCGCGCAACATTTTTGCACCTTGCCCCGCTAACCAAAGGTAATGATCGGAAGGTAAACCTTCGTTTCCAACAAATACACTTTGGCCAACCGGTGGATTATTTTCAATTTTAAAAATGGCTGTTCCCTCGTCAATTTCGTCGAACATGGCGTAATACAACATTCGGCAGCCTAATTCAATCGAATTTGCAATCTGATCCCAGTAAAATCTACCTCCATTGCGAGGGTTTTGGTTGCTTTTAGAATCCGACTTCATATTGTACCAACTAAAACCCGGAAACAATACAGGCACATAATCCAAATTATTTTTTTTACACCATACCAAATCCTGTGCAATTAATGCGTGAAATTCGGGATATGAGTTTTGATTAAAACGATTCACCAACCAAGGTTGTACAATGTCAGCTTGCTTTATTACCTCATGAAGTTTCGGATTTTTGTCCGAATCGCTACCAAGTTCTCGCCACCGTGTAGGTACGCCTAACAGAATTGAACATCCACCATAAATGGGGTCGTTTTTAAAGAAATTCAGCAGTTTTTCGTATTCAGGATAGCCATATTTGCGACCATCGCCAAAACCAATACCCCAAATTGCCACCAAGGGTTTATCGCGATGGTAAAGATACTGATTTTTTTCACGACTTGTCAGTTTTTGAACATCCACTAATTTTTTCCAATCGGCAATAACTAAATC
>CAYXQZ010000121.1:0-9088 GCA_964466415.1 uncultured Paludibacter sp. | reverse complement strand
AATTGGAATTTAAATCGGGTTTTTCTTGCCATTTGGCTGTATACACATCGTTAATCAAATTAAGGCGAGCATCTAGGGTAAACATAAGTAAGTCCACTCCAGCACCAACTTCAAGACCAACGGCAGCATTTTTTAGCTCACCTTTAATTGCAGTAAGGGTTGGATCATTATCTTCTAATTCAGTATTATTTGCAAGATTAGTGAAACTTAGTTTTGAACCTGCATTTAATTTGAATTTTGGTCCTGCAAAAGCTCTTAAATTAAATATTTTAGCATCTACAATTTTATAACCAATGAGTACTGGTATGTCAACGGTGCTGAAAGTTATATGATTTTCAATTTTTTTTACATTACTCGTGTTCTGAATGTCTTGAATGGTAAATTGATAACTTTTTTTCTGTAACCCATAAAGCAATTCAGGTTGAACATAAATTTTACCACCAATTCGGGCAAATGCTCCTAAATGAAAACCATTTTTCAGCTCTCCTTTTAAATCATTTAAAGCATAATTTGCAGGATTTATAACTGGGATACTCCCCATATTTAATGAAGAATTATAACCACCCTTTATTCCGAAATTAAATTGTGCATTGGCAAAAATCCATGCAAATAGCAGTGCTGCTAAAGTTAAAACTGTTTTTTTCATGCGTTTAAATTTTTAAAAGTATTAATATTAAATGATTTTGTTGATTTGACAATTATTGTACCATAATAAAGTTAAAACAACTCAATAAGTCAGAAAGTTTTTGATTTTGTGCGAAAATGTACTTTTTGGCATGTATTTTGGTTTATTTCCCAACGATATAGTGTTTTTATTTAAGCATAAAAATATGTATCTTTGCCAAATATTAATTCTTATAAATAGTTGTTTGTTATGAAGATGAAAATTGTAATCCTAATTGCTTTTGTTAGTTTGTGCGGCGTATTATTGGCCGAAGATGATAAAAAAGACGAAAAAAAAGTATGGTTTGGACCAAAATATGGACTTGATGTAGTGTCGTCAACTGCCGACATGGAATCGCTTACCGACCAACTTAAAACGAATTACCAAGTGGGTTTTTTTATGCAATTGGGAAAAAAAATTTATTTTCAACCCGAAATATATTATTCGTCGTACACCACGAATCCAATAACCAACACAAAGATAAATTACCTGAAAGCACCCATGATGCTAGGTCTAAAAGTTATTGATTTAGGTTTAATTAGTTTGCACTTGAATGGCGGACCATCATACCTTAAGCAACTTGATAGTACCAACAAAGGTGTTATTAATTGGGAAGTTGGGGCAGGTGTGAATTTACTTGGTTTTATAACTACTGATTTACGATACACTATTCAAAAAGGCAGTACAACGGGCATGCAAATCGAACAACTTATTTCGAATGGTGGCATGTTGAATCTAACTGTTGGTCTAAGACTTTGATTTAAAGCAAGAAAATCTTTTTAAAATGCAAATCCCACGTTCAACGAAAGTGGAATTTTGACCCCATCGTTGTAAATATGCATATTGCCGTTGGAGTAATGACCAATGCGAATTTCGGTATTAAGGTTTCTTTGTTTACCAAAAAACACTCCAGTTCCCATATTATCCTGAAACAAAAAATGTCCGCCCATTTTGTGATTTTCGAGCTGAGTTTTGGAAATGTATGAAGGACCTGCTACCGAATAAAAGAAGTAAGCATCGAAGTTTTTTGCATGCCAATAGTTGAACCGAAAAACAGGAAAAACCGACAGCGTGAAGAAATTCTCTTTGTTAATGTTGGTTTTCCAACTCGAAGCATTAATGCCCCAATCGAGCGAAAACAGTTTAGGTCCGTTAAATATATTCCGCTGATAAGTAATATGTACACCATTTTCGACCTCTGCCCAACCGCCCCAAAAAATGCGCATTTTGCTGGAAATAAAATTATTCACACCATAACCCAGTAGATTGGATGTATGACCTACTTGCAACCATTGTTTAGGTCGTAAGTATTTTTTTTCATCGGTTTTTTTAACCTGCTCGGCACTAATTTTTTGTAAATGATACGAAAGTCCTGCACCCACAAAAGTTGTTGGGGGTTGTTTATGTGTTTTGCTTTCAGGTGTATAGTTTGCAACAAGATTAATTGCCCAACTGTTGTTAATGCGGTATCTGAATCCTCCACCAAGCATGTAAGTGGCATAATTGGCGCTTTTCAGAATCGCATTATCGTGTGTGTCTTTAAAGCCGATGCGCGTTACAAAATTCAATCCAGCTTCGCCAAAAAGCGAAAATTTACTGCCTAGCGGTAATGTGGGTTTCAATATAATCCCACCAATATTAAGTGTTACCCTTCGGCTTGTGGGTGCAGTTTCAATAATCGAACCGTTTCTACTGATTTCGCCGTAACTCACCCACAAAACTGGCTGCGTATAGGTAAGTTGCCCCGAAAGGTATTTGTTGAATTCGTAACCCCAGAGTGTTAGCCGAAATGCTGCCGCAGGCATTGTTACAGCCGACTCCAGTCTATAACCTGCCTCCAATTGTTCCTGCCCGAAGGGATAATGAATTAAGCCATAATTCAATTCGAAATACGATTTTTGCAAAACAGCAGGCAGTTGCGAGCGGGAGTCCTGCGCATTTAGCTGAATTACCAGTAGAATTATTGATACTGTAAATTGAATTCTTTTTGTAAAAAACAAATTTTTCATGCTGTATTTTTAAGTCCACAAAATTAGTCAAAAAATAGAAATAAAATACCCCTTGCCCAAAAATGACAAGGGGTAAATATTTATTCAATCAAAATTGTTTTTTTAAACTATTGAACAATTAGGCGTGCAATGGAATATCCAGCCACAGTGGAAACTTTTACAATAAATATTCCCGAAAGATTATCAACTGCAAGTGGAATACGATTTTTGCCAGAAGAGAGCAGACGAATATCTTTCTGAATTACTCTGCCCATAAGGTCGCTAACCGAAATTGTAACTTTACTATCGGTGGCTAAATCAAATTCGAGCATTGTAGTATTAACCGCAGGATTTGGTATTAATTTTAAAGAATTACCAACTACCGTGTTTGAAATTCCTGTCGAAATTCCTTGTATTACAGTCTGTTCGGCTTGATTTATGGTAAAATCGGCATTCGAAATAGTTGCACCAGCTGTAACAGTAGTTGTAAACACACTTTGCACTTCGAAACCTGTACGCTCAATACCAATGGTATAATTTCCGGCAGGTAGATTTGTGAAACTGTAATTTCCATTGGCATCAGGGCAAGTTGTGGCAATAATATCGCCAGTTGCATTGTAAAGTACAACACGTGTCTCACAATCCACATTTACGTTTGTTTTTGCTCTGTGCATTGGCGAGTTAATCGGTTGACCAGTGATGTTAACTTTTCCTGAAATAACGCCTGTGCCATTGAATACAAACGAAGGTTTGCTGGCAATTAAAAATCCAATCATGGAATCAGTTTCGCATGTTAATTTAAATGGAGTTACTTTTTTCCATTCCGTTTTTCCATCGTGGTAAGTATCCATCCATGGATTTTGGCCTACAAAGCTGTAACCAACGAAATGCATTTTGAAAATATATTCGCCGGCAGCTAATGAATCGAACTGAACAAAATCAAGCATATCCATTTCGCGATAAAGTTCGAATTTCGCCGTTGAGTTTTTACGATAAAGTTGTCCCTTTACATCACCCGAGCCGTAACTACCGCCCTGATAATTGTATAATCTAACTTTTGCACCTTTAAAAATCACGCGTGTAGAGTCTGTCGTAAAACATCCACCAAAACCATTGTTAACCAACACATGATAAATGCCACTTTTGGTTACTTTAATGGATGGAGTTGTTTGTCCATTGGGTGTCCAGAAGTATGAGTTTGAAATATCAGTTCCAGCAGTTAAAGTAACGGTGTCGCCCACACAAGCATAAATGGTATCGGGAAGCGAAACGGTTAGTTTTGGCTTTACAGTAACCGACACATTATCGGAGCGTTGGCCCAAGGTATTTTTTACGGTTAATGAATAGTTTCCTGTGTTTTTCACCCAAATACTCTTACTATGTTCATTCGTACTCCAATCGTATACTGCACCTGGAGTAAAACCACCATCCAGCTTTACTGAATCGCCCTCACAAATTGTACGATTAGCACCCAACTCTACTATAGGCACTTGCAAATCAATAAGTTCTATAAAAACTCGTTGGATATTACCTTCCAAACTACTGAAGACAATTGAATCTAATTTTGTGGTATTTATATTTTCAAAATGAATTTTTTGATTATCCTCACCTAAGGGAGTGGATACAATTTGTTTATACGAATTCCTATAAACACCACCAAAATAATATCGGGCTTCAACAGCACAATTATTGTCGTATACTGTAGATGTTATATTAGTTATTGTATTGTCAATTCCGGTTAAATCAACAACAACTTTACTAGTTGCCCCTTGCATCCACAAATAGCCTTTAACTGGTGACTCTTCGTCACTCATATTGGGCGTGTTGTTCGAGTAACTTGTTGGTAAAACATTTCCGTACCATCGATATGGCAAACCAAACATGTTAAATGAGAAAAATCCTTTCCACCACTCGTTACCGTAATCATCGTAAGTGCTTTGAGTTGTCCAATGTATATCATCGCGTTTGTAATAGTGAAGATCTGTAAAAGGAGTAAGTAATATCGTTCCGGGAGGCATAAATCGCATATCAATTTGGCCACGTTTTGCTGAAGTAGCAAAAGGAATAATGGTATCGCCCATTGCAGGCCATGGATTATTATCCAAATCGGTAAATGTTCCAGGCTGAAATTCCATAGTGTAATTCGCAGCATAGTCTAATACAGCACCGAACGAAAATGAAACAATTGTATCATTGATGGCAACATCGGCAGGTAAAATATACTGTGTGGCATTGGTTTGTGTATTCCGAATAGTAATGGCATTTTTAGCAATCATTGGTTCACTAAACTTTAACTTAACGACACTGTATGGCGAAACGTTTATTTTATTTTTATTTGGATTGCTACTTACTAAAGTTGGAAAAACAAGATCGGGGGCTAGCACATTAAAGTTAGAAACAGGAGTATTATTCATAGTTCCATTGGTGAAAATAAAATTCGATTTATCGGCAAATCGCCTGCGAAGTTGAATTGCAGTGCCTTCACGCAGTGAGGAAATCCCCATATCATCAAATTTAAAGTTGCGGTATTTTATGTAATACAAATCAGTGGAATCTAGCTTGACAACAGAATTATACAAAACATCCAATCCTGGAGGAATATCGCTTTCTCCAGCTTTAAAATTCACCGCTTTGTACCAACCAAGCGCTGTTAAAAAGGTGGTGTCTTTAGCATATGTTAGCTCGCTCAAATCAGGGTTGAGTACAGTTGTGTCATTCTTCTGAAAAGCAATTATGGTTAAACCCTCATCGGCTATTGGCGAAAGCATTGGATCATAATTTTTTACAAAATTGGGATTGTTTTTTGACTGAATAACAACACCAGCACCAATAGGAGCAGGAGCGGTATAGGTATACAGCCCATAATTTGTATTACCAAAGGGAATAAATTTATGACTAGTAGCCGAATATTTCATATCGGTAAACACAATTTTTGTTCCTGTGGCTAAAGGGACAAGTGGAACAAAATCGAAAGAGTGGTTGCTGTAGTTAATTTGCACAATGGCAATGTCGCCTGATTTTAATTTCGTTGCTCCAAAAATAGATAGGTGCAAAAAAAGGCCTAAAGTTAGTAGGCAATAAAGTAAAGATTGCTTTTTCATTTTGATAATTTATTTAATGTAATTAAGTTGATTGATTGCTAAAATTTTATTGAATGTAGTAAATGAACGTAATATCTTCACCGTTTTTAAAAGTTTCGGTTAATTGATTTATATTTTCGGCATCCGAACAGATTAATTGTACGTTTTTTTCTTTAAATGCATCGGCAAGAGTTTCTGTTTTGTATTTGCTCATCAGTATTTTTAATGCATTTACAAGTTCGGGGCTTAACTTGGCAGTAGCTTTATATGTTTCTTTGAAAACACCATCGGGGTCTTGCTTGGTAATTTGAGTTACACCCGGAATTTTTAAAACTGCTGGTATGGATGTTGGCCAGTTTGTTAAGTCCAGACTTACCAATTTTGATTTTAATGCCAATGGGTTTGATTTGCTGATAATATTTTCAAGAAATGATTTTTCAACCTTGCCTGTAGTGGCAACTCCAACACAAATTTCATTTTCCTTGAATTCCACAACAAGGTACGAAGCATCTGGGCTTGACATAAATGAGGCATTTCGCCCGTTGAACAAGTACTGTACTGCGCCATTTATTGGTTGCGCATTTGTTTTGAACATACCAATATCTTGCACCGATAATTGTATCATTTTGGTTGTTCCGGCAGCAAAACTGGCGGTGTAATTGAGTTCGCTTTCGTTTTCGCATTCGGCTAATTTGTACTGCGGAATGGCTATTTGACGTGCCCACGATTGGAAAGTTGCGTAATCGGTTGTTCTGATACTTTGGGCCGCCGAAACAGTTGTTACGCAAATTGCTATAAACATTACTAATAATCTGATTATGTTTCTCATACATTCAAAATTTTATTTATTTCTACTCTGTTATTTATTCAATAAAAACTCTACCACTCACCTTCCAGTGGAGCTGTATTTTTGTTTTTCGTTTTGTTTTCAATTTCGCCCCGTATGGTATACTTTACGCCACCTTTTAAATTTTTTGAAAATGTAAAGTTTTTTCCTAAATGTATCAATCCAATTACATCTTGCGGAACTAATGCATCGACAAAACCTCCGCCAAAGATATTTGTTGGCGGTAAAATTCCTTCACTGTGGTCTTGGAACCATTGAAATGCAGGTGATGATTCGATATGTAAATCGGGACCTTTATCGTTGCCTACTTTTGTAAAAAAACGAAATTGCCACGTAAAATACACACCCGCTTTAACGGTTTCGCTGGTTTGGAGAGTAATATCACGTTTGTATTCTTCAACTGTAAATTGATTGTAAAGGCCTTCCTGGTTATCAAAATCAGGTTTGATATTAATATTGGAAAAGGTTTTTCCCGATTTTGTAATGGAGAAATCAGCAGGTGGGGAGTTTCCTGTTTGAAGAAAATTGCTGCAAATCCGAAACTCATCGGCACAAATAGTGTACTCTGGATAATCCATCATTGTAAATGGCGGTTGTATGATATTACCCCTTATATCCAGATAATTTTGTGCGGTATCTTGCAGTGGAACTGACTCTGCGCTAAATTTTTGAATAGTGGTTGTATCATTTCCAAATGCAATAATTATATTGCTCCATTTTGCTTTTACGTTAAATGTCTCACCATCATTTTCGAAACTGTAATCGAGATAAATATCGTACCCATCAGTATTAATATTTTGCTGATAAGTCATATTTGGACTTTTTTCGTACCCATCTTTATTACAGTTACAAACCTCTACAATTTTTCCTCTCCCTTTTTGATTTTCGAGGTAAAGAATATATACACCGCTTGGCAGGTTTTCAAATTTGAAATAACCATCAGCTGTTTCTACTTTTCTTGGAAAAGTAAAAGTACTTTGCCACAAATAAGGTTCAAGAAATACTTTCATTTTAGCTTTCAAAACCACAACTTCCTCTTTCTTTACGAAATCGGGCACTGAATCTCGCCATCGATTCCATTTGTCAGGGCTTTGGTTGGGAGCTAATAAAAAACCTTCGATGATGTTTTGCGTACTAAAAGTGGTATGAATTTCAATTTTATCTTTTGTTTCTGCTTTTAATTTATCAAATCTTAGCACTTTGTCGTTACTATGATCTTTATCCCAACGCATTTCCCCATAGGTTTTTATAATCACCTCATCTTTATTGTTTTTTTCAGGTAAATCGAAATGATGAATACAGCCATTTATTTTAACATGTGGAAAATAATGCCCTGGGGTTAATTCGCCAAAATTATATCCCGACTGATTATTCTCAAATGGCTTCCATGTTAAATCATCTGGCTCTCCTGAATTCACCTTATCAGCTCCAGGTCCAAATCGTTGAATTGCAATTTTTTTTTCGTTTCCTGACGACAAAAAAGGATGGTCATTCAGAACCTCCTGTCCTTTAGTGCCTTGAAAGTAAACATTGCCGGAGATTATACCATCGTTTGGTTTTTCAATAATAAAATGTGCAATTACTATAACAATATGTGTTACCACTTGTTTGTCAAGCCTTTGTGTAACCTTAAAATTTTTAAACTGAAAAGCCATTTCTTCGTCAGCAGCATTCAAAGGAGTTAAACCAACCTGCATGTTAATGTATTTCTTTTCTTCGTTAATTTTATAGCTTATTGCCTTCCCAAGATTAAATCGGCCAAAATTATGTTTCGAAATTACTTTATCTACAGATTGCTTGATCGTTTCAGGAGAAAAGACATCCGTAAAACTACCATTATATTTTGAAACGATACGCACGGATAGATGAAATCCATAAGGATCAGTTTCATCTGGTATAGCTTCATCGGCTTCCTGTATAATCAGTCCTATCTGTGTGTAAAAATCACGGATAGTAAACTCCTGCATTTGGCAAAATACATTTACGGAAATAAGTAGAAATAGCGGTAAAAATATTTTTTTCATAAAAATTCATTTTAGATTTGTGCTTATATTTAATACTACTCTCAAAGATTTATTTCGCGATTTGGCAAAGCTCAAAACTTCGTTTTGGCTCTGGGCTCATTGCTTCACAAACTCTACGCGCCTATTCTGCGCTTTACCCTCCGGCGTATCGTTAGCGGTCATTGGTTTGCTTTCGCCGTGTCCTTTGCTCGTTAAGCGATTGGTACTTATGCCCGCTTTTGTCATGGCTTCTACAACTGCTTTGGCACGTGATTCCGAAAGTTTTTGGTTGGCAGTTAGGTCGCCATCGCTGTCGGTATGTCCTTCTACGCTGAATTTTAATTCAGGATGGTCGGTCATCATTTTTACCACATAATTAATTGTACCCATCGATTCGGGCTTTATGGTGGCTTTGTTTACATCGAATTTGATTCCCGTAGTTACAAATTTACCATCTACCAAAAACTTATCATATAGCGGCACAGCACCTTTGGCAATGCGTACGT
>CAYXQZ010000120.1:8114-9182 GCA_964466415.1 uncultured Paludibacter sp. | reverse complement strand
TTTTCCCACTTTTTATCGCCCGTAAGTTGGTACATATACCACATTGAACCGGGGAAAAAGCCGCTTGTCCAATCATCAATCGGCACGTATTGAATGCTATCATTTTTCACAGTGCGAGGATTAAGCATATTTCCCGATGCTTCAATCAGTTTTACCTGATGGCCAATTTGTTGCTCAGCAAAAGCTACATTATCAGCTACAACATCCTTTTCACACGAAGAATTGCTTTTGCAGGCCATTAACGATATAGCAAACAGGGCTATCACAATTTGTTTTGTTTTCATATAATTCAATGTTTTCAATTTATCCATTTAAATGATTTTATTTCTTTTCCGTTTGACAGTGAGCAAATTAACAGCCCTTTTTGAAATGCAGTGGTATCGATATTCAATGCTTGTGACGTTCCTTTGATTTGTCGGTTGTATATTAGCCCTCCATTTGAATTATGCACCTTAACTACCATGCCCGTTTCTGGTTTGGAAAACACCACCTGTAAATCGTTTTTACTTTTTGAAAATGAAACCCAATTATCTTCTTTGATTGATTTTAAAGCAGTTGTATCCGTTTTAAGTTTTATATCAAAATATACCGGCTCACCCTGATTGAAGCTAACTGTAACCTGTGTTTGGCCCAGTGTAGGGTTTGAAAATGAAACGCCCGATACAGGATTTACAGGAATCCATTCGCCAACTAAAGTCAGTGTTGTCTGACTTGCCGAACTTATCCATTTGTAAGTGGCATTGGTCACCGGTTTCAGATTCGGATTGCAAATAGCAAAATAATGCCGGTTTGCTTCCACATCGTGTTTGTCTATCAGTAAATTTTCGGCCGTATTAGCTTTTATTATTCCAAAACTCAGATTACTTACCGCTCCAAAAAAACTATATGCCGTAATATTCAGAGGTTTGTATGTCAGCGCATGAACCGAGCTGCTCTGCGCTTGAATCTGATAAATACTACCGCCACCATTAGCCATTTGTGTTGCCAGTGTTTGCATCGAAGCCGTATTTGTAGCTGGAACAACTATAAACGAATAGCTTTTCCCCGAAGGTTTTACACCGTGATTCA
>CAYXQZ010000120.1:0-8014 GCA_964466415.1 uncultured Paludibacter sp. | reverse complement strand
CGTCCGAAGCGATTGGTGTCATCGTAAATTTCGGAACCAAAGAAGTTTTTGGTTGGCGAACGCATCGAAGCTACCCAATTTCCTTTTCGATAAATACCCAGCGGACTGTAATTAAACTGATAAAAACCTTCGTAAGCTTGTGCAGGGACATTGTATTTTGTTGTTTTGAAAAAATAATTGTACGCCGCAGCCACTTCACTGTCCATAGAACCAAGCACATCAGTTCCAATGGAAACTAAATAATCGAAATAAGCTTTGGAGAACTGTACAACGGTATCAAAAGGTTTGCGACCACTCAATGAGTTTGCAAAATAACGATTATCACCCGTATCCTGCGTTCCCATGATGTAAAATGCAATAATAGCTTTTTTAAAGCGCTGATAAGCATCGGACGAAATGCGAAACGAAGTACCTTTCAGATAATAAATATGTTGCACCCATGTCCGGTAGGCATACATATAATTGTTGTAATGTGTATCATGGTGAAAACCAGTACCGTCGGGCTTAAAAATATCTTCTCCGCCCGGCACATACTCCGTGTTGCGGTCCAGATAACGCTTAAATGCTTTCAGTTCGCGAACAGCCACTGCATTGTCCGGTTGGTTAAGCGCCACACCCAACATGTGGGGCAAAAACAAATATATAATGTCCGAAACAAGTTTCGAAAGGTAAGTGTCCTGCGGATAATACATAGTACCATAATACGAAAACCATTTTACGAGTTTCAGCACTTCTGTTTTTTGAGCTTCGGTACAAACAGGTAATGCATCGAGCCAAGCCGCCGGAACTACTTTACATGGAGTATAGGAGTTACTGAAAGTACGATAATTGCAACCTTCGGATATTCCCTGATCGAGTAAATGGTCTATAAAATTCTGAAACAGTGTTTTGGTAGCATTGTCGGTTTGAGCAGCCGCAGCCAGTACCTCTACTTTATTAGCAATATCCGTCATAAACGCATCGGTAAGCGCCGCAGTAGAGCAGTCGATGGGGTTTCCGCGAACAGTTCCATCCACATTTCGCACAATGTTCAGTGAATTTACATACGCTTTGGCAGCATTCAGGTCGGTCGTTGTACCTGCAGCTGGCGTTCTTTTCAAGGTGTTTCGCAGCGTATTCAAATCAACTAATTCCTGCGCAGTAGGTGTGGTAACTGGTATATCAACCGGATTAGCAAAAATGACCAGCGAACTGGTATCTGTTGTGGAATTAAAATACTTGCTATCTAAAACCCAATGACTACCAATTATCCGTTCGGTATCGTTGGTGTGATTAAAATTGACATCATCAATGTAAATCTTACGGGTAGCTGTAGCCGATGTTGGCTTTAGTGTAAAACGCACCGAAGTAATAGTCGACGACAGTGTAGATGAATATTCGGTATACGCGCGGTTAAACTCGTGCCAACCCTTGTAGTTTAGCAGGTAAATGGCTTTCTTTTTAACCGTTGTATTGTACAAAAACTCCACCGTAAGTGTATCGTAAGTAATTTCCGACGAATAAATTTGCAGGTAGGCGCTGTTGCCTGTGCTGGCAATAAAGCCGGTAAAAGTGGATGTAAGCGTTGCTAGCCCGGTTGTTGTCCAGCATAAACTCTGAATGCCTTCTTTGTAATGCGCTGTATTGACGCTCAACGAACCGGATGCGGAGCTTATCCACTGAATTGGAACAGCAGCATCTTCGAAGTTAAAACTCTGTGCAAATGCATTCAGAGTCGCAAAGAGCGTTAATATCAGGAGTAATTTTTTCATTTACGGTAGTTGTTCGCGCAATTATTTTACCCGGATTATTTTAGTTGTGCCTGTTTCCGAATGAAACTCAAAGTTATCATTCATGGCTCTGAAACCTACTTTGTACACGCCCGGTGTATTGAAAGTGTATTGATAAGTTGTAACTGTAGTCGATACCGATTTTACAGCCAAACCTTTGTCGGATATGCGTGTGGTTGCCATTTTTGGAGTCGACACCAACCAGTCATCGTTGAGTGGCTGTCCTGCACCCGAAAACACAATTTTCATAACTGAACTGGTAGCTGCATTATTATTCAAATCCCAAATACCTGTTCCTCCTGCTGTTGAGTAAGGATTAGTTGTTGCAGACAAATCCAATGCTGTGAAACCCATATCGTTAGCCGAAAGCGTGGTAACACCGCCTTTTTTGTCGCGCACTACAATTTTCAGATTACCAATTTGCCACGTTGGCTGAATGGCTGTATTGTCGGTTGTTTTATAACGAAATGCCAGCGATATTTTGGAGTTTACATGACTTTTCAGTGATATTTTCGTTGTGTTGGTCACGTTATTTGTTGCCGAAAGATTGCAACTGTCGCTTAGGTTTATCCAGCTGTGGTTCAAAACAACCAGTGAATCCGCTTTTTTATCCGTGAGATTCATTCCTGCAAAAGTAGTGGACAAATATACCTTCAGCGTACCCGGAATATTTCCAAACTGCGGTTTGTTGGTAAAAGTCAGATAGCACGAATCAATGTCGCTAACCGGAGTTTGTGTCAGTTCGCGTTTGTCGTACTCGTGACCTACTTCGCCGCTGTAGAAAGTAATAAACTCAGCATTTCCACCAAAAGTAAATGTTACTGGCATTGCCTTGTTAACAACGAGCGTATCGCCGCTAACAGTGCTGTTTGCCGACGTGGCAGTGAAACTAAAATCAACGGGATTGTTAAGCTGATCGTTACACGAAACGAGTGCGGTCAACATTAATATAATTGAAAAATAAGAGATTCTCATACGTTTTTTCTTTTAATAAATTGAAAAATTACCAACCCGGATTATTCTTAACAATGAGTTTATTAACCGACATTTCCATATCAGGAATCGGGAAATAATTGTAATAAGGCGATACTTTAAAATAGTTTTCGGCATATTTGTAATTTGTACCCCAACCCGGTTGTGCCACATAAGCCGGAATTCCATTCATGGCAGTGTGATAATCGCCCCAGCGAATTAAATCCCAGCGGCGGATACCTTCGAAACAAAGCTCCATAGCCCGTTCTTTTTTAATTGCCAATCTGAAATCTTCTTTGCTCAATGCACTTCCTGTCAGTGGAGTAATTCCTGCTCTGCTGCGCACTTCGTCGATAGCTGAGTAAGCCACATCAGTCGGATTATCGTTCAGTTCGTTGTCAGCTTCTGCCAACATTAATAATACATCGCTGTAATGGATAATAGGTACATTTATAGGTGTATAGTTTTTGTTTTTAGGAGTTACCATTTCCAGTTCGCGGCGAAATTTAGCATCGCAACGGGTTTTGTTGGCATCGGACGAAGCCTGACTCAACGATGTAACCGGCAAACCTTCGACTGTGGTAAGCGAAGCTGGCTTTTTACCAAAATAATACTGGCGACCTATAACCTGTTTGGGAGCTGCCGAAGCATAGGTATATTCGTAAGGTGCTATATTCCAGTCGCAACGGGCTGTATCGCCTTCCGATTCGTACATTTCGAACAATTTCGAAGTGGCGTAAATAAATTTGTAGCTATAACCCGGATTACCCATTCCTCTGAGTGAGGCATAAGCTGGTGCTGTGGAATAATCGTTGGTAGTACCAAATCCAAAGGTATTTCCGGCACGTCCCGATGCGTTGTCGGGAGTGGAACGATTGCCAGCTTCTTCTGCTTCCCAAATACTTTCGCGGATAGCTGCGCTGTTGTATTTATCGGTACACATATCCACAAAAATGGAACTGTAAGATTTCGCTAAACCATGCAGGTTGCTGTTTTTAATGTCTAAACACAAATCGCGGGCATGGGTAAAATAAGCTCTCACAGAGTCGGCTGAATTTGTAATTGTATTTCCAACGGCATTGTCGCGGAAGTTTTCGCCAGCTCTGAATAGATAAATACGGGCTAGTATGGCTTTTGCAGCCGATTGTGTTACTCTACCAGTGTATGGTAGCTGGTCTGCAGTGTATAAAGCCGGAATTGCTGCATTGATATCTTTTATTAGCTGATTGTACAATTCCTGTTTGGGAGTACGCGCCAAACTAAGGTTATCGGGCGAAGTAACTGTCGACAAACGCATAGGCACATCACCCCAACCCTGAATCAGGTTGAAATAATAAAACGAACGTAGAAATAATGCTTCCGCTTTTACACGGTCGCGTACGGTTTGCGGTATCGTGTTATTTTTATCTGCATTTTCGAGCAGCATATTTGCACGGTTAATGCCATCGTAGAGCAAACGCCAGAATTTCATAACGGATGCGTTTCCACTGTTTGCATTGTTGCAAATAATACCATCAACTGGGTTCGAGCGTTGGTAGAAAGATAAATCGTCGCCACCGCCATTTGTTACCAGATAGTCACTTCCGTAAAAAGGTTCCTGCATCAGCGGGCTGTACACTCCGGTCAGAAAAGTCTGAAGTTCAGCTTCGTTATTGAAGTACGTTTCGGGTGTAAGCGTATGCGGCTGCTTGTCCAGAAAATCGGAACAGGAAGTACCTGCAAACACCAAAAGCGAGAAAATGATTGTTTTATATATTGGTCTCATTTTTTTATTTTTAAAAAATTGTTGTTGTAAATAAACCGATTAAAATCCTACATTCACACCCACAGTTACTGTTGCTGCCCGCGGATAGGCCGAAAAGTCCAAACCGGGAGTAAGAGCCGAGTTGCGGATAGAAACTTCGGGGTCGTAACCTGAATATTTAGAAAAAGTGTATAGATTTTGAGCCGACACATAACATCTGGCTTTCGAAATACGGAGTTTTTTAATCACTTTTTGATTCAAAGTATAACCCAGCGAAACAGTTTTCAGGCGCAAGTACGAACCATCTTCGATAATGCGTGTAGAGAACAGGTTGTTTGACGAAGACGAACTAACACGCGGAATATCGCTTTCCTGATTATCTACGGTCCATCTATCGGAATATGAAGCGTACATATTCAAATCTTTTTTCTTCATGCCATTTTCAAAAAACAAACGGTTGGCATTCAGAATATCGTTGCCATACGACCATTGAAAAAATACAGAAAGGTCGAAACCGGCATAATCGAAATTATTGGTAAAACCGCCAATATGAATTGGGTCGCCCCGACCAATAATAGTCTGGTCATTTGCATCAACTACGCCATCGTTGTTCAAATCGGCATAATGCGGCATACCGGGCTGTGTATTATTTTCCGAAACATAGCGTGCAACGCCCGATTTCAGAGCATACGTTCCGCCAATTATATTAAAGTCCGAAGTTTTGTATGTTCCCAGATATTTATAACCATACATCATCCCAACAGGCATTCCTATTTTTGCAATATAATTGGGTGATGTGTAACCCTGATCGAAATAACCATTTGACATCAGTGTTTCCTGATTTTCGGCCAGTTCCAATACTTTATTCTGGTTAAACGAAATATTAAAATTCGAAGTCCATTTAAAGTTTTTCGTTTTAATATTAGTTGTGTTGATGGTAAACTCCATACCTCTGTTCTGCACTTTTCCAATATTTTTCATAGCTGTAGCATAGCCCGACGAGAGTGGAAGCGTAGCCTGCAAAAGCAAATCGGAGGTTTCTTTGTTATACCAATCTACATTTACTGTAATTTTATCTTTCAATAAAGTCATATCCAGACCCGCATTTGTCTGAGTTGTAGTTTCCCAGCGGAGTGTTTTGTTTCCCAATGTGGTAGGTACGGCACCAACTGTCGAAACCACATTGTTGAACGGATAAACACCATGTCCGATACCATTAATGGTGGAATAATTTCCAGACGCAGCCTGCAAAATCATCAATTGTGCAAAAGTATCGTATTCGCCAACACGGTTGTTACCAATTTCACCCCAGCTCAGACGTAATTTTCCACTTTGCAATACCCTGCGAAACGGACGCATAAACGATTCCTGCGTAAAGTTCCATGCTGCCGAGGCAGATGGGAAATAGCCGAAACGGTTATCTGGTCCAAATTTCGACGAACCATCGGCACGAAACGAAGCTGTGAGATAATATTTCGATTTGTAGTTGTAATTGGCACGAGCCAAATACGAAACCATGCTCCAATTTGTTATAAGTGAAGTATTCTGACTTGGCGTTCCTTGCGACAAACCTGCCATTCCCAATGATTCGTTAGGAATATTGATAGCTTTCAGACTGTAACTATTAAAGTCTGATTCCTGAAATGTGATACCTGCCAATGTACTTACCGAATGTACTTTGTTGATTGTTGTCTGATACGATAATGTGTTTTCATTCAACCATGTTTTTCGTTCCGAAGTCAACAAAGAGGCATTCACATGGTCGGTAGAAATAGGCGAGCCGTAGCGTGTTTTCGAGTTGTTGAATGTTTCATTCCGATTGCTCTGAACGGTATAACCTCCCGATACACGTAACTTCATTCCCTTCATTATCAAATATTCTGCATATCCGTTATAAGTATTGGTGGTGCTCATCCGCTTGTTATACTCGTTATTCAGCGACAAAATAGGGTTGAAACGGTAATCGTTTGTCATGTCCACTCCTGGGTCGGTCGAATAATCTACCAACGAATTGATATCCACACTTGGTTGTGTTACAGGCCTGTAACCCCAAACGGAGTAAAAGAGGTTAATCATGCCGCTGTAGTTTGTTTGCGAAGGCGACGAACCGATTTGTGCAGTTGTGGTATAGTTATTATTTAGGTTGATAGTCAGCTTTTTATGCTGTAAGGTTAAGCCAAGTCTGCCCTGAATTCTGTTGAAATTCGATTTAGTAACCACACCATCCTGGTCGAAATACGATAATGAGCCAGTATATCGAGCTTCGGGAGTACCACCCGTGATTGAAATACCATGATTTTGAACTGGTGCATCTTGTAAAATCATTTCCTGCCAATTGTGTTGTTTAATGTTCCGGTAATCTTCCAATGTCCATGTTTTTGCATCTTTGGTTTGGAAATAACCGAAATTTCCAGTCATTTCGGTTGGAGTATAAATTTCCGACTGCAATTTCACAAACTCGTAGGCATCCATCATTGGTATTTTTTGAATGGCTCGTTGCACACCATAACTACCATCGTAGCTCACTTTTGGTGCGCCAACTGTACCTTTTTTGGTGGTAATAATTACCACACCATTTGCTCCGCGTGCACCGTAAATGGCAGTTGCTGAAGCATCTTTTAAAATTGTCAGGTTTTCAATATCGTTTGTGTTTAAAGTAGCTGCAATAGCAGGGTCTTCCACAGGAAAACCGTCGATGACATACAGAGGGCTATTATCCTGAGTAATGGAGTTAGCACCACGTATAACGATATTCATCGTTCCACCGGGCGTTCCTTCCGACGAACTTACATTTACGCCTGCTACTCTTCCGGCCAGTGCCTGGTCGAAGCTCATAACCGGCGCTTTTTGAATTTCGCTCACATCAACATTTGCCACCACGCCGGTATTGTCTTTTTTCTTTACATCGCCATAGCCAATTACCACCACTTCTTCGAGCGATTTGGCGTTTTCGATCAACACTACTTTTAGTATTTGATTTTTAACGGGTTTCTGTTCTTTTCTGTCGTAACCGATGTACGAAAAAGCTAAAACAGTTGATGCATCGGGTACCGATATACTGAATTTTCCATCTATATCCGTAACTGTTCCTTTGTTTTGTCCTTTAATCTGGACATTTACACCCGGAAGTGATTCGCCTTTTTCGTCAACTACTACGCCCGTTACAGGTATCTGAGCCATAGCAAGCACCGATACTGCAACTGAAAGAAGCAGTAAATATATTCGTAAGTGTTTCATTTTTTATAAAATTATTTTTTGAACGTTTCTGCTGCCCGCAGTGGTTAATGTAACGAAGTAGATACCTGATTTCAACGTTATTTCGTCGCCCGGCTGTACCTGTTTACTTAAACAGATTTTTCCCTGCACATCATAAATATCCGCTTTTCCGGCCACTGTTGCTTCTAAATTTTTACCTTTTTGTTTGAATAAAAGTTTTTGCGCATCAATGTTTTTGGTTCCTGCTACTAAATATTCATACGCACCAATATCAACACCAGCGCCTTGTGGACGTGTAATGCCCGATAAATCA
>CAYXQZ010000119.1:0-9271 GCA_964466415.1 uncultured Paludibacter sp. | reverse complement strand
TTAAACTACATTTGTAATGAGTATAATTGCTAGCTGATTTGGGCTTTACGACTGGCATATTTTTTTGATTGTTCATAAAAAATAAACTGGATATCTAGCTGTCAAATTCCTACATAAAATTGGGTTAATTTATTAACTCTTACGCTTATCTTTTGGATTATTTCAATAAAAAAGAGGTTGTGTCAATGATCTGCCCACAAAAAGATTTTAATTATAAATGTAGGCCTTTCTAATTTTATTAATATTTAATAAGGGTAAGAAATTATAATAATGTACAATCTGTTTTTTATTCCAATTCAAAATCCACTTTTGCTTTAAGGTCTCGCGACGAAGCTCCAATCAATACAGTAAATTTACCTGCTTCGGCAACCCATACTTTTTTTACATCGCTGTAAAATTGCAAGGCTGTTTTGTCGAGTTTAAAAGTAACCACTTTTTCTTCACCCGGATTCAGTTCCACTTTTGCAAAGTTTTTCAGTTCTTTTTCGGGACGCATTTCGCTCGATTTCAAGTCTTTGACATATAACTGTAAAATTTCCTTTCCTTTAATAGTACCCGTATTTTTTACAGGCACCGAAATTTCGATGGTTTCGTCAGCCGACATTTTCTTTTTATCGGCAGTTGTTTTTCCATACGCAAAAGTGGTATAACTCAATATAAAAACGAAAGCAGGTTCGTTTATTGTTATTCAACGTGAATGGACAAATAACGATAAAGTGCTGATTGACTTCAAATTCGATTTTCGCATTGAAACAATGAAAGACAACTCAACAATTTTTGCCCTATTTTATGGCCCCATGATATTGGCATTCGAAACTAGTGATGAATTAATTTTTAAAGGAACTAAGGACGATATTTTAAAGTCATTGAAAAAAACGGAGAATGAAATGACTTTTTCATTACTCAATAAGGGCATTTACTATAAATTAAAACCTTTTTATAAAATAAATAAAGAGTCGTACGGAGTTTACGCCTCTATCCGAAATGAATATTAATTTGCAGTATATGTTACTATAGTATTAGTTTATGAAATATATTTGAACCTTTTTGACTAATTTATATACCTGAAAACTCAGAATATTTTCGTAATTTTATCGACCGAAAAAATTAATAACAATAATCAATAAAATCAGAATGAAAAAACTCAATTTCGCCCTGTTTTTATGTGCACTATCACTAATGGTGAGCGCACAAAAAGACGAATGGAAAAACCCGGAACAAAATGAGGTAAATCGCTTACCTATGCGTGTACATTATTTTCCGTACGAAAGTATGCAAATGGCTCAAATGAACATTCCGACTGAATCGGCTAACTATCAAACCCTGAATGGACAATGGAAATTTTATTGGGTGAAAGATGCCGACAAACGTCCTATGAATTTTTACAAACCCGATTACGAAGATGCTGGTTGGAATCTATTAAACGTACCCGCCCTGTGGGAAATGAATGGCTATGGTGACCCTGTATATGTGAATATTGGTTTCCCATGGAAAAGTCAAGTCTGGGTAAATCCTCCGGTGCCTCCTATCGTAAACAATGCTGTAGGTTCGTATCGACGGATTATTGATATTCCGCAAAACTGGAGTGGCAAACAAGTGATTGCACATTTTGGTTCGGTAACATCCAATATGTACCTTTGGGTTAATGGTAAATATGTAGGTTATAGCGAAGATAGTAAACTCGAAGCTGAATTTGACATTACCAATTACCTTGTAAAAGGAAAAAATCTAATTGCATTTCAGGTTTTTCGCTGGTGCGATGGTACTTTCCTCGAAGATCAGGACTTTTTCCGTATGACAGGCGTGGCGCGTGACTGCTACCTGATAGCACGCAACAAACAAAGCATAGAGGACATCCGCATTACTCCCGATTTGGTTAACGATTACAAAGATGGCGTGCTTACAATCAATACATTACTTTCAAAAGCAGCTTCGGGTTTAACTGTTTCGCTCGAACTGAAAGATGGTGACAAAACAGTGGCTACGGCAACACAAAAAGGTGGCGGCAAAGCGATTTTCAATGTAAGTAATCCAGAAAAATGGTCGGCTGAATCGCCTTATTTGTATCGTCTGTTTGCGACATTAAAAGATAAAACAGGCAAAGATGTGGAGGTTATTACCCAACAAGTTGGTTTCCGAAAGGTGGAGATTAAAGATGCACAGTTGTTGGTGAATGGAAAACCCGTATTAATTAAAGGTGCTAACCGCCACGAAATGGATCCAAGCGCTGGTTATGCTGTTTCACGCGAACGCATGTTGCAAGACATTCGGATAATGAAGGAGTTGAATATCAATGCAGTGCGCACTTGTCATTACCCGGATGATAATTATTGGTATTACCTGTGCGACAAATACGGTATTTACATGGTGGCCGAAGCCAATGTAGAATCGCATGGAATTGGTTACGGTGAAAATACTTTGGCAAAAAACAAAACTTTTGCCTTAGCACATCTGCAACGCAATGAGCGAAATGTACAGCGGAATTACAATCACCCTTCCATAATAGTATGGTCGTTGGGTAACGAAGCGGGAATGGGACCAAACTTTGATGCTTGTTACGATTGGATTAAAAAAGAAGACCCGAGTCGTCCCGTACAGTATGAACAAGCGAAAAAAGGAAAATCGACTGACATTTACTGCCCTATGTATTTGGGTTATGAGGATAGTGAAAAATATGCTCAAAGCAATCCCGAAAAACCACTTATACAGTGCGAATATGCTCATGCCATGGGTAATTCGCAAGGTGGATTTAAAGAATATTGGGATATTATTCGCGCCAATCCTAAATTTCAAGGTGGTTTTATCTGGGATTTTGTAGATCAATCATTGCACAAAAAAAATGCAAATGGAATTGATATTTATGGTTATGCAGGCGATTATAATAAATACGACAGTCGCGAAGATCAAAATTTTTGTAACAACGGTTTGATTAGTCCCGATCGTAAATACAATCCACACGCTTATGAGGTGCAATATTTCTATCAAAATATATGGGTTACTCCTGTTGATTTGCAAAAAGGATTGGTTTCAGTTTACAACGAAAATGTATTCCGAAGCCTTGATAATTATTTTATGGAATGGAAAATTTTGGTAGATGGTAAAGCAGTTGAATCGGGTGTAGTGAGCGACATTCAAGTGGCGCCAAAGCAAAAAACACAAGTACAATTGGCCTATTCTACTCAAAATTTACCTAAGGATAAAGAGCTTTTACTCAATGTGGCATTTAAACTGAAAAAAGAAGAACAACTTTTGCCTGCTGGTTTTGTAGTAGCAACTAATCAGTTAGTTATCAATGCACACAAGGCAAAACCTATTGTTGTGGCAAATGTTCAAGCCGATAATAATACCGCTATTGTACTACCCGAAATTCAAAATTCAAATCAGAAATGTACAGTGGTAAAAGGTGTTGATTTTCAGATTGATTTCAACAAAAAATCAGGATTTATCGAAAAGTATTGCGTTGCAGGTGTGGATTTAATGACAAGCGATGCTGCCTTGAGTCCAAACTTTTGGCGCGCTCCAACCGACAACGATATGGGTGCAAGTTTGCAACTAAAACAAAAAGTATGGCGCAATCCGGCATTGACTTTAAAAAGTTTAAAAGCAAATACAGTGAATGGATTAGTTGAAGTAAAAACTGAATACGAACTGAAAGAAGTCTCGGCAAAATTATTTATCGACTATGTTATTAATAATCAGGGTACTGTTAAGGTAACTCAAAAAATGGTGGCCGACAAAGAAGCGAAAGTGGCTAATTTATTCCGTTTCGGTATGCAAATGCAAATGCCAAAATCGTTTGATCAAATCAAGTTCTATGGTCGCGGACCAAGTGAAAATTACATCGACCGCAACAATTCTACCTTCTTAGGTATTTACAACCAATCAGTTAGCGAACAGTTCTGCTCTTACGTTCGCCCTCAGGAAACAGGTACCAAAACCGACATACGCTGGTGGAAACAAACAAATGTAGCTGGCAAAGGATTGGAATTTGTAGCCGAAACACCATTTTCAATTTCGGCATTGCATTATACGGTTGCCTCACTCGACGATGGTGATGAAAAAGACCAACGTCACTCGCCCGAAGTTCCTGAAGCCAACCTCACCAATATCTGCATCGACAAAGTGCAAATGGGATTGGGTTGTGTTAACAGCTGGGGAGCTACTCCGCGCTGGGAATATCAGTTGCGATATCAGGATTATGAGTTTACATTTGTTATGAAACCAATAAAATAAAGACTAAAAATAGTTAGAACGCAAATTACGCAACTTAGACGCAAATCAGAAATAATTATAGTTGTGTAGTTTGTGTAATTTGCGTTCAAAATTGTATTTGCCATGAAAAATACATAGCATTATTTTTATTTATTTTATTTTTTGCTTCCAATTTTTCAGCACAGATCAGACAAGCAAAGTTAGAGTTGGAAAATAATAGTTGTATGTTTTGGGATAGAAAAGATTATATTATTGCAACTTCGTTAGGTAAAAATAAAAGCTTAATTTTAACTACAAAGCCTAAAAATGGCCATACTTTTCTATTCTCAATTAATACAGATAGTATTATTACTTGGGTTAAAGGAATTGATATTGGAAAAGAATAGTATATTTTTAGATTTTCAACCGCTGCAAAATAAAAATTGTGGCGGTTTTGATATGTATGTAAACACAAAAAAACCTACATTTTGTATGTAAATACGTATATAGGCTTTTTAATTATTTGATTTTCAGTTTATTAAAAATCGTTGTGTGACCCCGATGGGATCAACTATTTCCACTCTAATTCTTTTCATTCCAATAAGTTACTGTAATTGGGATAAAAAGAAGTAATGATTTAGTAACGAATAAAAAGTCTTGCTTTGTCATGCGTAGACAACGTTTTGTCTGCTTAACTTTCAGGTTCAAAAATACATAAATATTTTGACATACGCAAGTATCATATTACTAAATATTTATACATGGTGCAAGGTGCAAGTTTCTATATAGAAACGCTTGCACCTTGCACTATATTTTGAGAGACTACAATAATGCAAGAATATAGATATCGTGTTTACATCATTTAGTAAATTGTTTCACTATCATTATCAACTAATAATGAGTGTATTATAGCTCTTATATATTTTTTTTCGATTAATTTGTTTGTTTCAATAAATTTATAATGTACATTTGTATAATATTTAAACATCATATCTACATTAATAAATATGGCAGCAACAATCAAAGATATCGCATTACATACCGGATTATCAATAACAACAGTTTCAATAGTTTTAAATGGGAAAGGAGCCAGGATAAGTGAGGATGCAAAGCGTCGAATAGAAGAAGCTAAAAATTTTCTGCATTACGAACCCAATATGCTGGCAAGTAGTTTGCGTAGGGGCTCTACAAACATTATTGGCATTGTCGTATCCGATCTTCACCCTTACTTTATTAAGTTGGCTCAGTTAATAGAACGTAATATTGCAAAACATGGATATCAGGTATTAATTGTAGGGTCAGATGAAAATGATGAGAAGTGTGAGGCGATGATAGATAATTTTATTAATTTCAGAGTAGTTGGTATGGTTCTGGCAGTAACTGAAGGCTTGAAACAACGGATTATTAGATTAAATAAGCAGCGAATACCTTTTGTGTTAATTGACAGGTATTTTAAAGGTGTAAATACGAATTTAGTGATATTAGATAATTACCGATCAGCTTATGATGCAGTAGATTTTTTAATTAAAAAGGGCCGCACCCGAATTGCAACATTCAGGTATGATACAAATATGTGTCACATGGAGGATAGATTAAATGGTTATAAAGCTGCGCTTAAAGACAATGGAATTCGATACAATAAGAACCTTAATCCATCAATTCCGTTTCTCGAATTTGATTCAATTGATATTAAGTCGAAGATAAAAGAAATGGTTGAAGTCTATAAGGCAGATGCCTTTTTCTTTCAAACTACGCGTGTATCAATTCCTGTTTTAGAGTCTATGAGCGAATTAAAGTATCGAATCCCTGAAGATATTTCAATTATATTTTTTCATGATAATGATTTCTTTAAATTATTAAAACCTTCTATTACTGCACAGTATCAACCTCTTGAAGAAATGGCTGATGCCTGTGTGAGTATCTTGTTAAGTGAAATAAAAGGAGAACTTACTACAAAAATCAGGCGCGTCTTCCCTTCAACAAAACTTTTTGAACGATCAAGTACTTAATCTTTATCACTGGCCATATTATAATTAAATCGCCATTTTTAGTATAACGTTATACCTATATATATTACTCTATAACAGCACATTATAATTAAACATAAAATATTTATAGATTTTAATGCAAATTTATTTGTTCTAATAAATTATTTATTGTAGTTTTGCAGTGTCAATCCAATCGGTTGAATTTTCGTACTGTTTATAACAAATTTATTTTCAATTATCTAATTTACATGGATTTTAAAATAATTAGTTATTTTTATTAACGCAAAGTTCTTTAGATTGAAAATAGTAAAACGTTGTACTAATCATATCTATAGCTTATGGCTTACTATTTCGATAAGCAAAAATTATATTTATTAACACCATAAATTTAAAAAAAATACCATGAATAAAAAAATCATTAGTACTGTCCTACTTTCTTTATCCGGTATATTATTTACTTCTTCTGCAATTATTTATGCATTATCAAAAGCTTCATTAACAGAGTTAGGTATAACACTGGTTAGTGCTTTTCTATTTTTGGCATTAGGAATGCTGGGAGTTAGGTCGTTAAAGAAATACACTTACACAATCTGGATACTAATAGCTGTTACTGCAGCAATGTTTTTTCCTGAATACTTAGTTTCTGTAGGTGATTTTCAATTAAAAAATTTGATTGTTCCGTTTGTGCAGATAACCATGTTTGGTATGGGTTCACAGATGAGTTTTGACGATTTTAAAGGAGTTATTAAAATGCCCAAAGGGGTAATAATCGGGATTTGTTGCCATTTCTTTGCTATGCCATTGGTCGGGTTCGGGCTTGCCCATTTATTCAGGTTTCCTTCTGAAATTGCCGCAGGTGTTATTTTGATTGGAACGGTTTCAAGTGCAATGGCATCTAATGTAATGTCGTATATATCCCGAGCTAATCTTGCTCTTGCAGTTACTATTGGTGCTTTCTCAACAATGTTATCTCCATTTGTAACCCCGTTTTTAATGAAAACTCTTGCCGGACAGTATGTTGAGATTGATGTCATAGTTATGATGATTGATATCACAAATATGATTATTATTCCGATTGTTGCAGGTTTTATATTTAATCTTTTCTACTTTAACATTGAGAGCATGCGTGCCAAAATAGTTCAATTAATTTCATTTGCAATAATTATTATTGTTACCAACCTGATTCTTATGATATCTCAAAATTCAGGCTCTGATGGGTTTATTACTTCTTTTGTAAGGTCTATGTTGTTATTCTATTTCCTTCCTATGTTCGCAGCCATTCTGCTCAGACATTATCTAAAGGGTAATAAACCTTTAATTGAAAGTGTACTAGCGTTTATTGCAATGTTGGGGATAATTGTAAATACAACAATAATTACAGCTTCGGGTCGGGATAATCTTCTACAAGTAGGAGGACTGCTAATAATTAGTTGTTTTATTCATAATATGACTGGGTTTTCACTTGGGTACCTGGTATCCTGGTTGTTTGGAATGCCAGAAAAGGATCGGCGTACTATTGGGTTTGAAGTTGGAATGCAAAATGGCGGTGTTGCTACAGGTATAGCCCTGGAAATGGGTAAGATAGCTACAGTAGGCTTGGCTTCAACTATCTTCGGACCATTACAGAATATTACAGGTTCCATTTTAGCAAATTGGTTCCGTAGCAAGCCTGTTGAGAGTAATTCTGTTGAATCGTAAACTACAAAATATCTTGAACTTGTACCTAAGAAATCCAAATATACATTATTATGATAAAGAAAAATATTGTCAAAGAAAAACTAAAGAATAACCAACCAGCACTGGGAGCATGGGTTATGAGTAATTCCATTGCAGCAGCTGAGATAATGGCAGAATCAGGTTTCAGTTGGGTATGTGTTGATGCCGAACATTCGCAGATATCGAAAGAGACTGCATTGAATATGTTTCGTGCCATAGAATTACATGGGGCAGAGCCCTTTGTAAGAGTCAGTTTAAATGATGAAGTAGAGATTAAGAAATACCTTGATATGGGAGCGCGTGGCGTGATTGTACCTATGATTAAATCGTTCGACGATGTAAAGCGGGCTATATCATATATCAAGTATTCGCCTGAAGGCAATCGTTCATTCGCACTTCCACGTTGCAATGGTTATGGTTCTTGGTCTAAAGAGTATTTCAAAGAAGCAAATGACAATATCTTCTTTGCAATTATGATAGAACATATTGATGCAGTTGATGATTTGGATGAAATATTTGCATGTAAAGAGATTGATGCAGTTTTCGTAGGTCCCTATGATTTGTCGGGCTCTATGGGAATGCCCGGACAATTTGAAGACTCAAAATTTAAAGCGGTTATGGATACCATTCAACAAAAAGCAAAAGAACATCATGTGACGATGGGATTTCATGAAGTACATCCTACCCAAGATAAAATACAAGCATTGATAAATGATGGCTGTCTTTTCATAGCATGTGGCATGGATGTTATTTTCCTCCGTGAAAAGTCGAACGAATTTACACAATTAACAAAAGCATAAAAATATGATTTTAGGTAGTTTAAAAAACACTAGCACGATAGAGAAAAATCACCCTCTTTTTAAAAAGGCATTCGACTTTGTAAAAGCATCTGATTTTTCGGAGATTGAAGATGGAAAATATGAAATACAAGGGAGTGATTTGTTCCTTGTTTTGAATACAATTAACGGAAAAAGTGAATCGGAAGCTGTAATAGAAGCACACCGTAAATACATTGACATACAAATACCACTTAGCGGAAATGAAGCATTTGGTTGGATACCTGTAGAAAAATGTACCGAAATAAAAATGGACTATGACAATGATAAGGATTTGATTTTGTTCAAAAACGAACCAACTAATATTATTAGTGTGGAAGCTGGTGATTTCCTGATATTTTTCCCTGAAGATGGACATGCACCGGGAATTGGAGAAGGGGTAATTCGTAAAGTGATTGTAAAAGTACGTGTATAATACTAAGGTAGATAAAAAATGATAAAAGTTGTAGTTACAGATTTAGAGTACAATAAGGCTGAAGGTGTTTTTAAAAATGCAGCCGGTTTTGAGTGCATTTGTGCTCCATCCGATGAGAAAGGATT
>CAYXQZ010000118.1:4515-9313 GCA_964466415.1 uncultured Paludibacter sp. | reverse complement strand
TAAAATTATTAATTTTACTTTATGGAAAAACATATTAGCGCACTTGATGTAATTAATTGGGGACAAGATTTTCTCGAAAAGTCTGAGTTAGAAATAACTGAAGATGAATTAAAAGAGCAAAAAAAATATGCTATATTAATTCAGAATCCTGGCGATAAAATTTTGTTGTCCAAGATGTTGGACGAATCGTCGCAGATACGAAGTAATAAAAAATTAGCAATGCGCATGAAGTTGCTAATTGAAAAGTATGGAGTGCCTGAATTTTTCAGTTCATCGGATGCTTTTTTATTAAAATTGTTTACATCGTTTGGTTATTGGTTCGATTTTATTTCGGTGCCATTGTTTAAACAGCGATTGCGAACCGACACTGCAAAAGTTATTATCAACGAAAAGCCAAGTTTGCTTAATAAGCATTTAAACGCCCGTTACGAGCAGAATATTGGTCAGAATGTAAACCTATTGGGTGAAGTAGTATTGGGCGATGGCGAAGCAAACCATCGGTATGAACATTACCTGGAGGCATTAACAGATCCACGCATTAACTACATTTCGATAAAAATATCGGGCATTTATGCACAAATAAATGCTCTTAATTACGCCCAAAACAAGGAGGATTTGTGCCAAAGGCTCACCCGAATTTACCGTCAGGCAATGCTACACCCTTTTGTTGATGAAAAAGGTGTAAAAAACCCCAAGTTTGTAAACCTGGATATGGAGGAGTACAAGGATACTGAACTTACGCTCGATGTGTTTATGTCGGTTTTGAATTTGCCTGAATTTAAAAACTACAAAGCAGGTATAGTGGTGCAAGCTTATTTGCCCGATGCATGGGATTTTCAGACGCAATTATTAGATTTTGCCAAAGCGCGATTCGAAGCTGGTGGTGCTCCAATAAAAATGCGATTGGTGAAAGGTGCTAATTTACAGATGGAAAGCATTGTATCGTCGCTCAAAGGCTGGGAAAACCCAATACTCGACACCAAAGTAAAAGTTGATGCCAACTATTTGCGTTTGTTGGACCGTGCTCTTTTGCCCGAAAATGCACAAGCTATGCATGTAGGAGTGGCTTCGCATAATTTTTTTAGCATTGGTTATGCTTATATGCTTGCAAAACAAAATGCAGTAGAACAATATGTTACTTTTGAAATGCTCGAAGGTATGGCCAATCATTTACCGCGTGTTATGCGAAAATTGGGAAGTCAGATTATACTTTATACTCCGGTTGTAAAGGACGAAAGTTTTTTGAATGCCGTATCGTATTTAGTGCGCCGATTGGATGAAAATACGGGTGTTGATAATTTTTTAAGTTACTCGTTTAATCTCAAAGTTGGAAGTGAACATTGGGTTTTTCTCAAGAAACAATTCGAAGAAGCGTTTTTAATGAAAGATAAGCTGAAATCAGCGTCGAACAGAAAACAAAACCGCTTAACCGAAACCGAAGGGAATTTTACAAATCCTAAAAGTTTCCGGAATGAGCCGGATACCAATTTCGATTTGCGACCTAATAAGCAATGGGCCGAAGATATACGGAAAAACTGGATGAAAAGTGCTGGTGATTTGCCTTTTGTTGTACCTGTGCAAATTGGCGATAAGCAATATGAGGCAGATAAAGAGCATAATTATTTTGATCGTAGTACAGAGGCCGAAGTTTGTGTATGCAAAGCTGGACTTATGAATTTGGAACAAGTAAAACTCATGGTGCAGACTGCCGAAACCGATGCTTCGAAATGGCGGAAAACGACTTTAACGCAACGCAAAAAAGTGTTGTTCAAAACAGCTGACATTCTGGCTGCTCGGCGTGGAAATTTAATTGGTTGTATGACGGCTATAACTGGTAAAACCTTTGCCGAAGGCGATGTTGAAACCTCCGAAGCCATTGACTTTTGTCGGTATTATCCGCTAAGCATGGAAACTTTTACTGCTCTAAACTCTGTGCAAATAAGTCCAAAAGGTATTGTGTTGGTTATTCCACCTTGGAATTTTCCGTTGGCTATTCCTGTGGGTGGCGTAGCGGCGGCATTGGCAGGTGGCAATACTGTTATTCTGAAACCAGCCACAGTGGCTTTGCCAGTAGCTTGGGAATTTGCACGCTGTTTCTGGGATGCAGGAGTTCCCAAAGATGCACTTCAGGTTGTGTGTACGCATGGCCGTGAGCCACTGAATTACCTTACTGCACATACTTCAATAAAACATATTATTTTAACTGGTGGAACCGATACCGCATTCCGCTTGCTCGAAAATAATCCTACTTGTCCGCTCTCAGCCGAAACAGGAGGTAAAAATGCCATGATTGTAAGCGCAGCAGCCGATCGCGATCATGCCATACAAAATATTGTTACATCCGCATTCAGTAATGCTGGCCAAAAATGTTCGGCTTGCTCGCTACTGATTCTCGAAAAAGAGGTGTATGACGATCCTGATTTTAAGAAAAAACTGATTGATGCAGTAACTAGTTTACATACTGGAAGTGCTTGGAATGGTGCCAATTACGTGGGGCCAATGATTACAAACGATAACGATAAACTAGTACATGCCATTGAAAACCTGGAGCCAGGCGAATGGTGGTTAGTAAAACCCGAATTTGTGGATAAAAACCGCTTTATACTTAAACCATGTGTAAAATGGGGTGTGAAAGCTGGTAGTTATTCGTTTGTAAACGAATTGTTTGCGCCTATGCTCTCGGTGGTTTGTGCCGATAATTTTGATCATGCTATTGAGCTAGCCAATAGTTCGGAATACGGACTAACAGCTGGCTTGCAAACCCTCGATGAACGTGAAAGAGCGCTTTGGAAAAGTAAAATTGAGGCGGGTAATTTATACATAAATAGAGGGATGACAGGTGCTATTGTAAGCCGACAACCGTTTGGTGGAATGAAACGTTCGGCTTTTGGTGGCGGTGTAAAGGCGGGCGGACCAAATTATGTGAGTTGTTTTATTAATATTACGAATTTTGCGAATTTTACGAATAAGACTAATGATACGAATGAAACGAATTTGACGAATAATATAGGTGAATTTAAAACGGCTGCAGCTATACTTCGAAATGATGACAAAATGAAGTTCGAAATGTCGGTTTCGAGTTATTTGAAAAATCACAAAGAGGAATTTTCGGTTGAGCGTGATATTCATAATTTAATGGGAGAGCAAAATATTTTCCGTTATTTACCATTGCGAAATATGCTTTTCAGAGTATATCCCAACGATGATTTGACTGATGTATTGATGGTAATGGCGGCTGCAAAAATTTCGAAAACGCCATTGTTTATAAGTTTGTGTGCAGCTGATACAAAATTGAGTATAGTTAAAACACTTGCTAAATCAAGTAATATTTTAATTCAGAACGAAGAGGTATTTATAGCTTCGATGGCTAAATATGAACGAATCCGTACCTGCTCGTCGGACTTATCCATCGATGTTTATAAAAACGCTGCTAAACTCGGACTCTATATAGCTATGCAAAAACCGCTTGTCGAAGGTAGACTTGAACTTTTGCATTATGTTAAAGAACAGAGTGTAACGTTTGAGTATCACAGGTATGGAAGTATAACCGAAATGCCAGTATAAAATTTTACATGCTCTTTATAGAAATTAAATGCTTATATTTGTGCTTTAAACAATAAAAAATTATTGGAAGAATGAAAATCGAGAAAATTTCGTGGTTTGGTGTCGAAGCAGTTTTGATGGAAACTGATGTGTATGAAGCAGTTGTAATTCCGTCGGTAGGAGCTAATTTGGTTCGCCTTTATAACAAAGCGCTCAAGGTTGATATTCTGCGCACACCTACCGAAGCCGAAATGGAGACTTTTCGGACACGTCCGCAAATTTTTGGTGTGCCTCTGCTTTTTCCACCCAACCGTATTGAAGACGGAAAATACAGCTTTGGTGGAAAAACCTATCAATATCCAATAACTATTCCGGCGCAAAATAATTACCATCATGGAATTATTAAGTCAGAGGTATTTAATATCACCCGTACACGGATTTCGCCCGATGCTGTTGAAGTGGAAGCTACTTATTGCTCCAACTGTATAAATAATGCAATTTACACCGATTTTCCTCATGAGTTTTGTTGCAAAATTAGGTTTATCCTTACCGATAACGAATTAACTCACATTATTAGTTTTACAAATATGGGAACGGATACCATGCCACTTGGTGTAGGCTATCACACCCCAATTCGACTACCATTTATGGAAAATTCGTCCAAAGCGGATTATAAATTGCGATTGTCGGCTGGCAATAGATGGGAGTTAACCGACCGTAGTTTACCCACAGGAAACCTGCTCGAATTAACTGAAGAAGAACAACAATTGCGTAACGA
Organism: uncultured Paludibacter sp.; assembly: GCA_964466415.1. GTDB lineage: Bacteria > Bacteroidota > Bacteroidia > Bacteroidales > Paludibacteraceae > Paludibacter. The sequence continues at coordinate 4,992 of CAYXQZ010000118.1, read as the reverse complement.
AGGTATGACCGTTACAGGCAAACCAATTGAAATAGCACTCACCGACAAAGCTTTAATTGTAAACGACAGAACGTATCATGGAGCTATTTTGACCAACGAGGCCCAAAATATAAGTGTGTATTACGAAGTGGATAAGCAATTTAAACACTGGACGCTTTGGAACAATGGGGGAGAGGTTGATTATGTTTGCCCCGAACCACAAACTTGGGCTATAAACGCGCCCAATATTGCTATGCCTGCCGATATTACCGGGTTTCAAACATTAAAAGCCGGTGCCACTTGGAGTGGCACTACACGCTTTTATGTGCAGAAAAGTTAATATTTTATCTATGAAATATTGGTTCAATTAGCCTTAAAATACCTTTTATTTGGCTATTTCGATTTTCGAAGCATAAAATCGTTCATTTTGTATTGTTTTTGTAATAAATATACAGTATCTTTGCCAAAAATAAATTCATATTATTCATATTAAAAAAA
>CAYXQZ010000118.1:0-4415 GCA_964466415.1 uncultured Paludibacter sp. | reverse complement strand
AAAAATGTAGTTGAAGGTTCTACAGTTGAGATTTTCTCGGCAGTTGGTAGCAAAGTACAGACTTCGGCTGTTGAAAACGGTAAAGTAAGCATTGCTAACCTTAAAGGTGGTATGTATGTAGTACGTTCAGGTAAATTGACTCAAAAAATTATGTTGTAGGCATTTTCAAAATTATTGATACAAAAAACCGCGAAGCAATTCATTTTGCTTCGCGGTTTTTGTTTTTTCTGTAGACGTGGCATGCCGCGTCTCTTCTACACAAAATGATACAGAAAAACGATATTCGCTTCGAGAGCTGGCTTTTTACTTCCTTCAATTTCAAGTACTGCAAATATTTCCGCTTTCGAAGTGCCACGTAAGTTTACCAACGATTGTAATTTAGCACGCACTCTTACCTTGCTGTTTACTGTTACAGCTTGCATAAACCGCAGTTTTTCAATGCCATAATTCACTGTGAGTCGCGAGTTGCGCACATCCACTATTTGTTCCCACAAGTGTGGCAATACCGATAAGTTTAAATAACCATGCGCAATGGTGGTTTTAAAAGGACTTTCGGTTTTGGCACGTTCGGCATCCACATGTATCCACTGATGATCAAGCGTAGCATCTGCAAAAATATTGATTTGCTCTTGGGTTATTTGTATGTAATCCGAAACTCCTAATTCCTTGCCCACAAAAGCATTAAATTCGTCGAAACTGTTGATGATAATGGTGTTCATTGAAATATTTTATTGTGTATTAATTTTGTTTTATGCACATTGCGCTATAATATGTGCAAAAATACATCATAAAATTGATATGCAAAAATATTTTTTTATTTTTCAATACAATATATTCCCTCCAGTACTAGGTTTCAATATTTAAATAGTTGAATATAAAATGTATATCTACTTATAAAAACGATTAAATACGACAGAAGAATTCCAAAAACCACTACATAATTTATACAAAATCTCTTACAGTCAATATAAAATCTATAGTTTACTTTTGTAAAATGCTGAATTGTATAATTTACTTAGCATTGGTTTTTTATAAATAATCTGAACAATAGCAGTGTTTTTTGTTTCAAATGATTTATATTTGCATTTAAAACATTTTAAATAAATTAATTTTTTAAAAATTTAAAAGTATGAAAACAAACATCTTGCTTTTTATGGCTTTTTTCGTTGGAAGCATACATGCACAGGAAAAAAGCGAACTAAACATGTCGTTTGGTGCCGATTTAACATCTTCGTATCTATGGCGTGGATTGCCACAAGGCACTTTGCCTGCATTGCAGCCTTGGGGTGAACTTAGTTACAAAGGTTTTACGTTAGGAACTTGGGGTAGCTACGAACTAGCTGGTGGATTCAAAGAAATTGATATATATGCAAAGTATACGCTGAATGATTTCTCGCTTCAGTTTGTCGATTTATATTTTCCCGATTATGTGGGTCTTAATCCCGATTATTTTAATTTCAAAAAAACGGAAACCGGTCATGCTGCCGAATTGGGTTTGAGCTACAATGGCTCCGAAAAAATTCCGTTCACTGTATACGGTGGAATGATTATTTATGGTGCTGCTATCGACCCCAAGGTTTCAAATGTCACAGAATTAAACAAATCGGTTTATGTAGAAGTCAATTATTTGGGTACTTTGAAAGATATCAACTACAATGTATTTGCAGGTTTTACCCCAACCGAAAGTTTGCTGTACGGCAGTTCGCAATTTGCATTTATCAATGTAGGTGTTAGTGCCAAAAAAGCACTGAAAATTACCGACCATTTTTCGTTACCACTCAAACTTACATTGGCAGCAAACCCAAATAGTAATAAATTCTACATGGCATTTGCTATTTCGCTGTAATAATTTAATTAAAATGAATGCCTTATGAGAAAGATAATTAGCACAATAGCTGTTTTGATAACGATAATAATTTCGTTTTTCAGTTGTACAAAACCTGCTCCTGAATTAAAATTAGAACAATTAAGTATCAAAGCTACACATATTGATAACGACTTTAAGAATATTCGATTAGAGGTTGAAAGCTTGGGCAAAGAAATTGCAAAATTATACGTCAATCAAAACGAAATACTACCAACCATAAAAACAGACAAATATCAACTGGCTGCCAATGGCGTTTTTACAAAACCCATCGACGATGGAGGTTCGGCCATTTTCGTATCAGGATTTGTGCCTATCGATCAAAAAATTAAGAATATTGTATACTTTACAGAACCAATCGACAGTGTTTTTAAATCTCTTGTAAAAAAATACACCGAAATTGTTCAGCTTTATTTCAACGACAAACATTCGTACAACCGTATTTATCCATTTTTCGATGTGCTTTCGCAGTACGAAGCAAAAATGGATATTCCTGCATTTAATTTTTACTATCTGGCTGATGCAAAGCACAATCCTGAACGAAAATCGCTTTGGGTGAATGAGCCTTATGTGGATCCAGCTGGACGCGGTTGGATGGTTTCGGCCATCGCACCCGTTTATTACAACGAAGAGTTGGTAGGTGTTCCGGGCATTGATGTAACTATCAATACCATTACACAACGCTATTTACAGGATAGTATAGGCTCCATGGTTATGATTATTGATAATAATGGCGCTATTGTAACCGCTCAGGAAGATGTGATTAATCTGCTTTCGTTTCCTCCTTTGTTCGATCACAAATACATCGAAACCATCAAGCAGGATACCTATCGGAAGGAACTTTATAATTTAGCTTTGAGTCGCGAAGCAAATGTAAGAACTATAGCTACCGAAATTTTAAAAAATAACAAACAAGTTATTGAAACAGAATTTAATGGGGATAAAGCAACAGTTATTGCCGTACAAATTCCTGAGTTGAACTGGTATCTAGTCGAAATTATTTTATGAAGAAGCAGCTTTATTATCCTATAATATTAATAGTTGTTTTTATTTCGTTATCTGTTTGGCAATTTGTGAAACTGAGTAATAAGCAACGAAAGGAAACAGCCGATTTTATCAACAAACAAATTATTCTCTGCGGAAAAAGCATCGAGAGTGCTTCTGCCGATTTCGAAGAATCGGTAAAATTTGAATTTGCTAACCGCGAGTTTCAGTATTTTCTACACCCGAATCCTGAATTGTTTTCGTCGGAAATACGCATTAAAAATATCGACGATGAGATAAAGCGTATTCGCCGATTTTATTCGCGCAATCAAATACTTGTCTCGGGCGTTACCGTTTATTCTGCCCAAAGCTATCGAAGATTTGTACGAAATGCTGACAATTATTTTACAGTAACACCACCAATTAAGTTCGAAAGCCCACAACAGTTGGAAAATCAGCCACAGCTCCGGGAGAAAGACGATAATACTACCTACATACAGCCTGTTCGAGATTTTCACGGACAAGTAGTGGCTAATATTTGTTTCGACCTTGATTTGCAAAGTTTTATAGCTTCGAATTTCGATAAGTTTTATGTCGGAAAAAATTCTTGGTATTGGGCTATCGATAGTACAAGCAATATTCTGTTGGTAAAATACAGCGAACACAACCTTGAGTCGAAAAAATTGACTTTCGAAACCAAAGCGAATGTTGAATTTAGTAAAAGCCTGAACAGTAATCTGGCTAGTAACGAGCAACATATTATCCAATTTGGTGAAAGTGTAAATGCATATTCTTCATTCTACCCAATAAATATTTTGGGTAAAAAAACAGGAATTGTTTTTTCGATTAATACAGATACACTTTGGAAAAGTCAGAACGAATCGAATCTGATTATAATTGGAAGTTTACTTTTGGTGATTATTATCATCGTATTTCTATTTACATCAATAATACGAACCATCAATAACGCCCGCAAAGAATTAGAGATATCCGAAAGTGAGCTGCGTAATGCAAAAACCATTGCCGAGCAAGCCAACAAAGCCAAATCGGAATTTCTGGCCAACATGAGTCACGAAATTCGAACGCCACTCAATGGCGTAATTGGCTTTACCGAATTACTGCAAAGTACACCTCTCACAGCCGTTCAGTTTCAGTATGTAAAAAATGCAAATGCTTCAGGACAAAATTTGCTTGGGATTATCAACGACATTCTCGACTTTTCGAAGATAGAAGCCGGCATGATGGAACTCGAAATAATAAAAACGGATATAATTGATTTACTCAATCAGAGTGCCGATATTATTAAGTTTTCGGCTGATAAAAAGAAATTAGAACTGTTGCTCGATATTGCACCCAATATACCCCGTTATGCCTACACCGATGCTGTACGGTTAAAACAGATATTAGCAAACTTAATGGGAAATGCCGTAAAATTTACCGAAAAAGGCGAAATAGAATTAAAAGTTAGCTATGAAAATTCCGTTAGTAACCGCGGAAAATTCAGCTTCTCGGTTCGCGATACCGGTATTGGTATTTCGGAAACACAACGTAGCAAATTGTTTAAAGT
>CAYXQZ010000117.1:0-9320 GCA_964466415.1 uncultured Paludibacter sp. | reverse complement strand
CGGGGTGTAGCGCAGTCCGGTTAGCGCACCTGCTTTGGGAGCAGGGGGTCGTGGGTTCGAATCCCGCTACCCCGACTTGAAAATCAGCCACTTACAGTAAAATGTATGTGGCTGTTTTTGCATATTTAAATCCGACTCATTACCATTAACAAAAAAGAAAGCGAAATCCCTATCCAGGAATTTCGCTTTCTTTTAGAATATATAATTTTACAAATTACTCTTCAGAACCACCATCTTCAATGTCGGTAACATTACGACGAGCATCTTCTTTCTTGTTATATTCGTCGCGCGAATAAACTACAATTTTATCGAAGTCGCGTTGACCGGTACCAGCAGGTATTAAGTGACCACAGATCACATTTTCTTTCATACCTTCTAAGCGGTCAGTTTTACCATTGATAGCTGCATCATTAAGCACCTTAGTAGTTTCTTGGAACGACGCTGCCGACATAAAGCTTTGTGTTTGTAAAGCAGCACGTGTAATACCTTGCAAAATCTGATTCGATGTCGCTGGAATTGCATCGCGTGTTTCAACAATACGCATATCACGGCGTTTCAACGCTGAGTTTTCGTCGCGTAACTTACGTGCAGTTATAATCTGACCGTTTTTAAGCGACTCTGAATCTCCTGCATCAAGGATAACTTTTTTACCCCAGATACGATCGTTTTCCTCCATGAACTCATGCTTGTCGATAATTTGTTTTTCAAGGAAACGTGTATCACCTTGTTCCAAAATCTCCACTTTACGCATCATCTGACGTACGATTACCTCAAAATGCTTGTCATTAATTTTCACACCTTGCAAGCGATAAACATCCTGAACTTCGTTCACAATATAATCCTGAACAGCAGTAGGTCCTTTAATCATCAAAATATCAGTTGGAGTAGTTGCACCATCCGAAAGCGGTGTACCTGCACGAACAAAGTCGTTTTCTTGAACCAATATTTGTCTTGAAAGTGGAATCATATATTTTTTAACCTCGCCTGTTTTTGAGGTTACACTCATTTCGCGATTACCACGTTTGATTTTACCAAAGTTTACTTCACCATCAATCTCAGCAACTACTGCAGGATTGGATGGATTACGAGCTTCGAATAATTCGGTAACACGTGGAAGACCCCCTGTGATATCACCCGCTTTACCTACCGCACGTGGAATTTTAACAAGCATTTGTCCAGCTTTAATCTGTTCGCCGCCTTCAACTACAAGGTGAGCACCTACTGGTAAGTTATATGTACGAATTACACTACCGTCTTTATCCATAATATGTGCACTTGGCACACGGTTACGATCTTTCGATTCGATAATAATTAATTCACTTAATCCAGTGGCATCATCTGTTTCCGTTTTAAATGTAACGTTTTCAATTACATCTTCGAATTCAATCTTACCTTCTGTTTCCGAAATAATAACAGCATTAAATGGATCCCACTCGCAAACTAATTTACCTTTAGTGCCCATTTCGTTATGCTTAACGAATAATTTAGAACCATAAGGAACGTTTTGAGTAGTAAGTACTATGCTCGTGTTTACATCAATTACACGCATTTCTGTTAAACGGCTCACAACAATTTGGTAATCGCCTGCATCATCTTTAACATCCACTGTACGTAGCTCATCAAATTCGATACGTCCATCATAACGAAGTGTAATTTTATTTTCGGCTCCAATATTGGATGCCACACCACCAACGTGGAACGTACGAAGTGTTAACTGTGTACCTGGCTCACCAATTGACTGAGCAGCAATAACACCAACAGCCTCACCAATGTGTACCATTTTACCGGTAGCAAGGTTACGACCGTAACATTTTGCGCAAACACCTTTTTTCGATTCGCAAGTCAACACCGAACGAATCTCAACACGTTCGATAGGTGATTCCTGAATTTGCTTAGCAAGCGATTCAGTAATCTGATTACCTGAACTTACAATAAGTTCGCCCGTTAATGGGTGATAAATATCATGAACTGAAACACGTCCGAGAATACGTTCGTACAATGACGAAATAACCTCTTCGTTGTTTTTCATTTCAGTAGCAATAAGTCCGCGTAGCGTACCACAATCATCTTCGTGTATAATCACATCATGCGATACATCCACCAAACGACGTGTCAAATATCCAGCATCAGCAGTTTTCAAAGCCGTATCGGCCAAACCTTTACGAGCACCGTGGGTTGAAATAAAGTACTCCAATACCGAAAGTCCTTCTTTAAAGTTCGATAGAATTGGGTTTTCAATAATTTGTCCACCTTCGGCGCCTGATTTTTGAGGTTTTGCCATCAAACCACGCATACCTGATAACTGACGAATCTGCTCTTTTGATCCACGAGCTCCCGAATCCAACATCATATATACAGAGTTAAAGCCCTGATTGTCGGTCGAAAGTTGTTTCATCAAAATATTTGATAGTTTGGAGTTAATATGCGTCCAAGTATCAATAATTTGGTTATAACGTTCGTTATAGGTAATGAAACCCATATTGTAGTTATTCAAAATTTCTTCTACTTCGGCATTACCTTCTTTTACAAGTGTCTCCTTTTCGGCAGGAATAATTACATCACCTAAGTTAAATGATAAACCACCTTTGAAAGCCATTACATAACCCAAATCTTTAATATCATCAAGGAAGGCAGCTGTACGAGCTACTCCACAAACCTCAATAACATTACCAATGATATCACGTAATGATTTTTTTGACAATAACTCATTAATATAACCTACCTGCAAAGGAACACATTTGTTAAACAAAATACGTCCTACAGTAGTTTCGATTAATTTAATTACATTCTCTCCATTTTCGTCACGGTCACGTGTACGAACTTTAATCCAAGCATGCAAAGCAACTTTTTTCTCGTTGTAAGCAATTTCGGCTTCTTCAGGCGAATAGAAAATTAATCCTTCACCCAATGCTCCAGTACGAGGTTTTGTAATATAATACAAACCAAGAACCATGTCCTGCGAAGGTACAGTAATTGGCGCACCATTAGCAGGGTTCAAAATATTATGAGAAGCAAGCATCAACATCTGTGCTTCAAGTACCGCCTCGTTGCCAAGTGGTAAGTGAACAGCCATCTGGTCACCATCAAAGTCGGCATTGAAAGCCGTACACGATAGTGGGTGAAGTTGAATTGCTTTTCCTTCAATCATTTTTGGTTGAAAAGCTTGAATACCTAAACGGTGAAGAGTTGGAGCACGGTTTAGTAATACGGGATGTCCTTTCATCACGTACTCTAAAATATCCCAGATAACTGGGTCCTTGCGATCAACAATTTTTTTAGCTGATTTTACCGTTTTAACAATTCCGCGTTCAATTAACTTACGGATTACAAACGGTTTATATAGCTCAGCGGCCATATCTTTCGGTATACCGCATTCGTGCATTTTTAATTCAGGTCCAACAACAATTACCGAACGAGCCGAGTAATCCACACGTTTACCTAACAAATTCTGACGGAAACGACCTTGTTTACCTTTCAACGAATCGGAAAGCGATTTCAACGGACGGTTAGCGTCAGTTTTAACAGCACTCGATTTACGCGAATTGTCGAACAATGAATCTACCGCTTCCTGAAGCATACGTTTTTCGTTACGTAAAATTACTTCCGGCGCTTTAATTTCGATCAATCGTTTCAGACGGTTATTGCGGATAATAACACGACGGTATAAATCATTCAAATCGGAAGTCGCAAAACGACCACCATCAAGCGGCACTAACGGACGCAATTCAGGTGGAATAACAGGAACGATTTTTACAATCATCCATTCTGGTTTATTGCGCAAACGCGAAATACGGAACGATTCTACAATCTGTAAACGTTTTAACGCATCATTTTTGCGTTGTTGCGATGTATCAGTATTGGCGCGGTGACGAAGTTCATACGACAAAGCATCCAAATCCAAACGAGCCAACAAATCGTGTACTGCATCGGCACCCATTTTGGCAATAAATTTATTTGGATCCGAATCTTCGAGCATTTGGTTTTCGCGTGGTAACGCTTCCATTATATCAAGATACTCTTCCTCCGTAATCAATTCATTGTCAATAATATTTTCGCCATTATCAGCAGCACCAGCCTGTATAATTACATATTTTTCGTAATATATAATTGCATCCATTTTTTTGGTTGGCATACCCAATAAGTAACCCATTTTATTAGGTAACGAACGGAAATACCAAATATGAGCAACAGGAACAACAAGTTGTATGTGTCCCATTCGTTCACGACGCACTTTTTTCTCAGTTACTTCAACCCCGCAACGGTCACAAACAATTCCTTTGTAGCGAATGCGTTTGTATTTACCGCAATGACATTCGTAATCTTTGGTTGGTCCAAAAATACGTTCACAAAACAAACCATCACGTTCAGGTTTGTAAGTACGGTAGTTGATAGTTTCGGGTTTGAGTACCTCTCCACTTGATAATTTTAAAATTTCCTCAGGCGATGCAAGCCCAATGGTTATCTTATTAAAATTATTCTTTACTTTATTATCGTTTTTAAAAGCCATAACTTTTTTTCCTTATTCTAAATTGATACTCAAACCTAAACCACGAAGTTCGTGCAATAATACATTAAGCGATTCAGGAATTCCTGGAGTTGGCATTGGGTCACCTTTTACAATTGCTTCGTAAGTACGAGCACGACCCATAACATCATCCGATTTCACAGTCAATATTTCTTGAAGAATATGTGCTGCACCAAACGCTTCGAGTGCCCAAACCTCCATCTCACCAAAACGCTGACCACCAAATTGTGCTTTACCACCCAATGGCTGTTGTGTAATAAGTGAATATGGTCCAATTGAACGAGCATGCATTTTATCTTCGACCATGTGACCTAATTTCAGCATGTAGATAACACCTACTGTAGCTGTCTGGTCAAACTGTTCGCCAGTACCACCATCAATCAGGTAAGTTTTACCATAACGTGGCACACCGGCTTTGTCAGTCCATTCATTCAATTGATCAAGACTTGCACCATCGAAAATTGGAGTTGCAAAAGTCACACCTAATTCTTGACCTGCCCAACCTAACACCGTTTCGAAAATCTGTCCTAAGTTCATACGCGAAGGTACACCAAGTGGATTAAGAACAATATCAACAGGAGTTCCATCGGCAAGGAATGGCATATCTTCTTGACGAACAATACGCGATACAATACCTTTGTTACCATGGCGACCCGCCATTTTATCACCAACACGGATTTTACGTTTTTTGGCAATATACACTTTTGCTATTTGTACAATTCCATTTGGAAGTTCATCACCAATAGTTATGTTAAACTTCTGACGTTTGATTTGTGCGTCAAGCTCTTTATATTTACGTAGATAATTCAGAATTAAACTCTTAACAAGCTCATTTTTGTGATTATCTGTAGTCCACTTGCTTATATGTATTGCCGAGAAATCAATTTCGCGTACACGTTCGATAGTGAATTTACTATTACGTGAAATAATATCAGTACCTAAAAAGTCTTTTACCCCAGCCGAAGTTTTATCAGCTAACAACACCATTAATTTTTCAATTAAGGTCTCGCGCAATACACTTGCCTGAGCTTCAAACTCTTCGTCTAAACGAGGAAGTACAGCTTTATCAGCTAGTTTTGATTTGCGGTTTTTCAATGCTTTTGAATACAAACGTTTGCCAACAACCACACCCGAAAGTGATGGAGTAGCTTTCAACGATGCATCTTTAACATCACCAGCTTTATCACCAAAAATAGCACGAAGTAATTTTTCTTCGGGCGAAGGATCCGATTCTCCTTTTGGAGTAATCTTACCAATAATAATATCGCCTGGCTCAATACGAGCACCAACACGAATAATACCATTTTCGTCCAAATCCTTGGTAGCTTCTTCGCTAACATTAGGTATATCCGAAGTAAATTCTTCGATACCACGTTTTGTTTCACGAACTTCCAACAATTGCTCAACTACGTGAACCGAAGTAAATACATCTTCGCGAACTACACGTTCGTTAATAACAATAGCATCCTCAAAGTTATAACCTTTCCATGGCATGAAGGCCACTTTCAAGTTTTTACCAATAGCTAATTCACCATTTTGAGTAGAGTAACCTTCAGTTAAAATCATTCCAGGAGTTACAATATCACCTTTACGTACCAAAGGACGCAAATCGATTGTTGTATTCTGGTTCGTTTTCATGAACTTAGGCAACTTATATTCCTTTACAGGCGATTCAAAACTTACAAACTCTTCTTCTTCAGTACGATTGTAACGAATCTTAATACATTCAGCATCAACATATTCAACAATACCATTACCTTCAGATGCAATTTGTGTACGTGAATCACGTATTAACTGACGTTCGATACCTGTTCCTACTATAGGAGCATCGCAACGTAATAATGGAACTGCTTGGCGCATCATGTTCGAACCCATCAATGCACGGTTCGCATCATCATGTTCCAAGAAAGGAATAAGAGCTGCAGCAATAGAAGCAATTTGCGAAGGCGATACATCCATTAAGTTTACTTCTTCGGGCACAACCACAGGGAAATCAGCTCCCAAACGTGATTTTACTTTTGAACGTATAAATGTACCATCCTCACGTAATGGAGCATTACCTTGGGCAATCACTTTGCTTTCTTCTTCTTCAGCAGTAAAATATTCGATACCTGCAGGTGTAATATTTACTTTAGCATTATCAACAAGGCGATATGGCGTTTCAATAAAACCTAATTCATTGATTTTGGCATAAATACACAATGATGAAATAAGACCAATATTAGGACCTTCAGGAGTTTCGATAGGACACAAACGACCGTAGTGCGTATAGTGAACGTCACGAACCTCGAAACCTGCACGCTCACGTGACAAACCGCCTGGCCCTAGAGCCGACATACGACGTTTGTGCGTAATTTCCGCTAATGGATTCTGTTGATCCATAAACTGCGAAAGAGCGTTTGTTCCGAAGAACGAATTGATTACTGACGAAATACTTTTAGCATTGATAAGATCAATTGGCGTAAATACCTCATTATCGCGAACGTTCATACGTTCACGAATAGTACGAGCCATACGTGATAAACCAACACCAAACTGATTGTAAAGTTGCTCACCCACAGTACGTACACGACGGTTACTTAAGTGGTCAATATCATCCACATCAGCTTTTGAATTAATAAGTTCAATTAAGTACTTAATAATTTCAATAATATCTTCTTTTGTAAGAACCTTAATACCTGGATCGATAGAAAGATTCAACTTACGATTAATACGGAAACGACCTACGTCACCTAAATCGTAACGTTTTTCGGAGAAGAAAAGGTTGTTGATAACCTCACGAGCTGTAGAATCATCGGCAGGTACAGCATTACGCAACTGACGATAAATATACAATACAGCCTCTTTTTCCGAGTTACTAGGGTCTTTTTGCAATGTATTATAAATAATTGCAAAATCGTTTTGATTAGCATCCGGATTGTGCAATAATATTGTTTGCGATCCAGATTCGATAATTAAATCGATATGAGAATTATCAAGCACCGTTTCGCGATCAATAATCACTTCGTTACGCTCAATACTTACTACCTCACCAGTATCCTCATCCACAAAATCCTCAATCCATGTCTTCAATACACGGGCAGCAAGTTTTTGACCAATCGCTTTTTTAAGACTGGCTTTACTTACTTTAATTTCTTCGGCTAAATTGAATATTTCAAGAATGTCTTTATCACTCTCAAATCCAATAGCACGTAATAATGTAGTTACGGGTAATTTCTTTTTACGGTCGATGTAGGCATACATCACATTGTTAATATCCGTAGCAAATTCAATCCAAGAACCGCGGAAAGGAATAATACGAGCCGAATACAATTTTGTACCATTGGCATGTATACTTTGACCGAAAAATACACCTGGGGAACGATGTAACTGCGACACAATAACACGTTCTGCTCCATTGATAACAAATGTACCTTTAGGAGTCATGTACGGTATTGGACCTAGATACACATCTTGAATAACCGTATCAAAATCTTCGTGATCTGGATCGGTACAGTAGAGCTTAAGTTTTGCTTTTAATGGCACACTATAAGTCAATCCACGTTCAACGCATTCTTCAATGGCGTAACGAGGAGGATCTACATAGTAATCTAGAAATTCAAGAATAAAGTTATTGCGCGTATCTGCAATCGGGAAATTATCGGTAAATACTTTGTATAAACCTTCGGTTTTTCTTTTTTCAGGTGATGTGTCCATCTGAAAAAAGTCCTGGAAAGATTTTAATTGAACTTCTAAAAAATCAGGATATTCCAATTGATTTTTAATAGAAGCAAAATTTATTCTCTGTGGTTGGTTTTTTGAAGACATTTTCAAAGAGGGTTTTGTTGATACAGTGAACTCAATTAGTTAAAGACAAGAAAAGGTTTAGAATCCCCCTATATGGGGGAATCTAAACCAAAAGCCTGAAAATCAGGTTGTTTTATTTAAGTTCAACGTCAGCTCCGCCTTCTGTCAATGCTTTCTTTAGGGCTTCAGCTTCGTCTTTAGATGCACCTTCTTTAATAGCTGAAGGAGCAGCATCTACTAAATCTTTAGCTTCTTTCAAGCCAAGACCTGTTAATTCTTTTACTAATTTTACGATAGCTAATTTATTAGCACCGGCTGCTTTCAATATTACATCGAAAGAAGTTTTCTCTTCAACTACTTCAGCAGCAGCTGCAGCAGGACCTGCGGCAACAGCAACGGCTGCAGCAGCTGGTTCAATACCATATTCGTCTTTCAAAATTTGTGCTAACTCGTTTACTTCTTTAACTGTTAAGTTAACCAATTGTTCTGCAAAAGCTTTCAAATCTGCCATTTTACTTTTATTTTATGAAATTTATTTTTTAAAATTTTATTTGTTTGATATTATCTCTCCGACAATGTTTTTAACACGCCGTGGATAGTAGATCCTCCTGATTGGAGTGCGGACACAACGTTCTTCGCTGGTGATTGCAACAAGGCAATAACATCTGCAATAAGATCGTTTTTGCTCTTCACGTGGATTAATGCATCTAATTGGTCTTCTCCAATATAGATACTTTGTTCAACATAGGCAGCTTTCAATAAAGGTTTTTTACTTTTACTTGTCTTACTAAAATCTTGAATAAGTTTAGCAGGGGCATTACCTGTATTAGAAAGCAACATTGATGTTGCACCTTTCAACGAACCATAAAGTTCGCTAAAATCTACTGTTGAGCTTTCGAGTGCTTTTTGAAGCAATGTATTTTTTACAACTACAAGTTTAATATCTTGTTTGTAACACACACGACGTAAATTACTGGTTTGAGCTGCATTTAAGCCAGCTATATCAGTT